>NZ_JBHUDX010000026.1:41237-123613 GCF_042678285.1 Streptomyces caeni | reverse complement strand
TCGTGCTTGTCCGGCCGACGGTACCGGCTGGGACCAGCGCCCCGCGCCCTGGCCGACCTCGGCAGCGCCGCTCTCCACCGGGGAGGGGCAGGCCCGCTCCGGCGGGCGCCGGAGTGATGCGCAGACGGCGGCGCAGCGGGACGCGCCCCGGACCGGGACACGCCTGGCGACGGTGCCCGACGGGAAAGGCCGGTGAGCACGTCGCCGGGGGACCGGAGTACGGGGACGCCTCAGTCGAGGAGTTCGACGTCCAGGCGCGCCCGCAGTTCGTCCGCGGTGAGGCCGTACGTCCCCAGCACCCGCACTCCGCCGGGGCCCGTGGCGAAGACGCCGCGGTCGGTGTAGACACGGGAGACGCAGGCCGTCGCGGTCAGCGGATACGTGCACACGGGAACGAGCTTCGGGGCTCCGTCCCGGGTGAACAGCGTCATCATGACGTAGACCTGCCGGGCACCGACGGCCAGGTCCATCGCGCCGCCGACCGCGGGGATGGCGTCCGCGTCGCCGGGGTGCCAGTCGGCGAGGTCGCCGTGCCGGGACACCTGGAACGCGCCGAGTACGCAGACGTCCAGATGACCGCCGCGCATCATGGCGAAGGAGCCGGCGTGGTGGAAGCACGCGGCGCCGGGCAGTTCGGTGACCGGGACCTTGCCGGCGTTGGTGAGGTCTCCTTCCCCCGCCAGAGCTTGCGCACCCGTCCCGCCAAGCTCACCTCGTCCGTGACGTTCTCCAGCACCACCGCGGGCGCCTGGCCCACGCCGATGCAGATGGCCGCGACGCCCCAGCGTTCGCAGGCCGGATGGGGTTCTCCAGCAAAGGCGAGGACGACTTCGCCAAGTCCTCGGGGAGCCGGTCAGCCCCCCGGCAGTATCGCGTCCCCCAGCCAGTGCGCCGCGACCAGCGCCAGCTCCAACTCCAGGCGGTCCTCCTCCAGCGGGCGGCCGCGCTGGGCGACGGCGCGGGCGATGCGGTACTTGACGGTGTTCCTGTGCACGTGCAGGCGATCCGCCGCGGCGACGAGGCTCCCGCGTTCCTGGATCAGCACGAGCAGGGTCTCGCGCAGCCTGGCGGCGCTCTCGGTCCGGGCGGCCAGTTCGCCCAGCGAGGCGGTCACCAGGCGGCGGGTGCGGGGCAGGTCGGCTGTGAGGAGCGCGGCGGCACCGACGCCGGGATCGGTGTAGCTCACGACCGAGGGCGGCTCGCCGCTGCCGAACGTGGCCACGCGAAAGGCTTGCAGTGCGTCCTCGTGGGTGTTCCGGAAGCCGGCCAGTCCCGGGGCCGGAGCGCCGAGGGCCGCGTGCACGCGTGGTGCGGTACGGTCCAGGGCCGCGGCGGCGGCCTCGGTGTCGGCCGCCGCGGCACGGCCGAGCGGGAACCAGACCCAGGCCGAGGCCCAGTCCTTCGGCCAGAACACGGGGCTGCCCACGGCGCCCAGGGCCTGCCCGAGGCGGCCGGCCGCGGACTCCAGCCGCGGCAGGTCGTCCGGTGCGTCGTGCCCGCCCGCGGTCCACAGCACCGCGCCCAGGTGGTGCCGGCGGAGCCGGATGCCCAGCGTGGCCTCGGCGGCGGACTCCTCGACCGCGTCCCCGGCCAGGATCCGCTCCAGGGTCTCCGCCCTGACCGTGTTGCGGTGGGAGAGCCAGCGCTCGCGCTCGGCCTGGTACTCCTCGATGACCTGCTCGGAGACGGTGTCGATGTAGACGAAGTTCAGCCCGAGCAGGGCGCGCACGGCGGCCAGCGCCCGCGCCGGGTCGGGGTATTCGCGGACCAGTTCCTCGGCGGACCACGTCAGGTGCAGATGCTGCCCGAGCCGGTACGCGCGCACCAGCGCGGTCACGGCGGCGCCGCGTTGCGCCAGTCGGCGCGCGTACTCCCGGGCCTGCGCGGGGGCCACCAGCTCGGCGAGTTCCAGCTCGCCGCGGTAGAGCGCGCTCGCCGCGCGCAGGTTGCTCTCCACGCTCCGCGCGAGCAGGGCCGCTGTCGTCCGGTCCTGCGGCAGCTCCGGGATCTGCTCCTCCATGGCGGTGGCCATGACCGTGGTGAGCTCCACCAGCTGCTCCGCGAGGGCGGCACCGATCACGCCGATGTCGGCGGGTACTTCCACCTCGTAACGCCCCGCCATCCCGGCACCTCCACCAACTGCCCGTCCGGCCAAGGAATGCGGCCCGCCGGGACCATTCTGACCCCATTCCTTGTCTCCCGAGGACAGTGTCGCCCGTCACAACCCTTCCTACCTTCGACGCACCCCCTCGAAAGACAGGAGCCATCCATGACGCCACCGGCATATCTCCCCTGGTCCACGGACCCGGCCCACGCCCACCGCCCGTGCGTCCGCGACGAACGGCATCAGCTCACCTACGCGGAGTTCGCCGCGTGGGTGGAGGCGGCGGCCGGGCAGTTCGCCGAGCACGGCATCGGGCGCGGGTCGGTCGTGGCGGTCATGCTGCCGAATCGCGTCGAGCTCCTCGTCGCGATGGCCGCCGCCTGGCGGCTCGGCGCGACCGCGACGCCGGTCAACCCGGCGTTCACCGCCGAGGAGGCCGACCACCAGATCGCGGACGCCGGCAGCGCCCTCGTCGTGAACCTCGGTCCGGGCACGCCCGACGGTGGCCGGCCCAGCCTCGCCGCCGACGAACTGCGACGTGTGCCCGTGGGGCCGGCGCTGCCCGCGGCGCGGACCTCACCGGACGAACTGGCCCTGCTGGTCTACACGAGCGGGTCGACGGGCCGGCCCAAGGGGGTGATGCTGGACCACGCCAACCTTGAGGCGATGACCTCGATGATGGCGGACCTGATGCGGCTCACCGCCGACGACCACTGCCTCCTCTTCCTCCCGCTCTTCCACGTGAACGCGATCTGCGTCAGCTTCCTGTCGCCGATGCGCACGGGCTCCCAGCTGACGCTGATGAGCCGGTTCACCGTCGCCGGGTTCCTCGACGCCGTGGAGCGGCAGCGTCCGACGTACTTCTCGGGCGTGCCCACGATCTACACCATGCTGCTCGCGCAGCCGCGCGACGCGGACTTCTCCTCGGTGCGGTTCGCCGTGTGCGGGGCTGCACCGGCCTCGAAGGAGCTGCTCGACGCGGTCGAGGAGCGCTTCGGCTTCGTGCTGGCGGAAGGCTACGGCCTGACCGAGTGCACCTGCGCGGCCACCAGCAACCGGTGGTGGGGCGAGCGCAGGGCCGGCACGGTCGGCCCTGCGTTCCCCGGGGTGCGGGTGGAGATCATGGGCTCCGACGGAACGGTCCTGCCCCGCGGCCGGCGCGGCGAGGTGGTCGTACAGGGGCCCAATGTGATGCGCGGCTATCTCAACCGTCCCGAGGCCACGGCCGAGACCCTGCGCGGCGGCTGGCTGCACACCGGCGACGTCGGCGTCCTGGACGAGGACGGCTGTCTGCGCATCGTCGACCGGATCAAGGACATGATCATCCGGGGCGGCGAGAACATCTACCCCAAGGAGATCGAGACCGTCCTGCTCTCCCGCGAGGGCGTCTGCGAGGCCGCCGTGATCGGCCAGGCCGACGAGCGGTTCGGGGAGGTCCCGTTCGCCTATGTGGCACTGCACCCCGGCGCCGCCGTCACCGCCGAGGACCTCGTCGAGGCGTGTACCGCGAACATGGCCCGCTACAAGGTGCCCGTGGGCGTGCGGATCCTCGACGCCCTCCCCAAGAACCCCATCGGCAAGATCGACAAGCCCGCGCTGCGCCGACAGCACGAGACCGTCACCACCGGAGCGTGAGGCATGGCCTTCAAGACCCCCGTCCTCCCCGCCGTCGACCCCGAGGAGTTCCTGCGGCGCCCCTTCTCCGAGCGGTTGAAGGTGCTGAGCACGTTCTGGGCCGGAAACGGCTTCGGCAGCCCGTGGGTGCTGCACCTGATCTACATCCTCAAGCTGGTCGGCCTCTCCACGATCGGGGGTCTGCTGGTGGTGACCGCCACCTCCGACGTCGGCGGCCTGCTCGACGTCGGCCGGTGGTGGGACGAGCCGATCGTCTACCAGAAGCTCGTGCTGTGGGTGGCGCTGCTGGAGACCGTCGGCGTCGGCGGCGCCTGGGGTCCGCTCACCGGCCACTTCAAACCGATGTACGGCGGGGCGCGTTACTGGCTGCGGCCGGGCACGATCCGGCTGCCACCGTGGCCACGCGTGGTGCCGTTCACCCGCGGTGACCGGCGCGGTGTCGTCGACGCCCTGCTGTACTCCGCGGTCCTGGCCGCCCTGGCCGTGGCCATCGTGCTGCCCGGGGCCGGCACCGCGGCACTGTCCGCCGCCCGCCCGCAGGTGACCGGGGGCCTGGTCCAGCCGGTGCTGTTCGCGGTCCCGGCCGTCCTGCTCGTGCTCCTCGGCCTCCGCGACAAGGTCCCCTTCCTGGCGGCACGGGGCGAGCAGTACGTCCCCGTGATGGTCGTCTGCGCCACGCTCGACTTCACCGACATGATCATCGCCGCGAAGCTGATCATCGTCATCGTGTGGGTGGGCGCCGCCGTCTCGAAGTTCACCCGCCACTTCTCGTTCGTCGTACCCCCGATGGTGTCGAACGCGCCGTTCATGCCGAGGGCGGTGCGGCTCGGGCACTACAAGAACCCGCCCGAGGACCTGCGTCCCTCCGGCCTGGCCCATTTCATGGCGCACGTGCTGGGAACGCTCGCCGAATTCGCGGTCCCGCTCGTGCTGCTGTTCAGCACCGACCGGGAGCTGACCCTCGTCGCCGTCGCGTGCATGGTGCTCTTCCACCTGTTCATCACCTCGACGTTCCCGCTGGCGGTGCCGCTGGAGTGGAACGTCCTGTTCGCGTACACCGCGATCTTCCTGTTCGCCGGGCACCCGGCCGGCGAGGGCTACGGCCTGCTCGACTTCAGCGAGCCGTGGATGCTGCCGGTGATCGCGGGTGCCCTGCTGTTCCTGCCCGTGCTGGGGAACCTGCGCCCGGATCTGGTCTCCTTCCTGCCCTCGATGCGGCAGTACGCCGGGAACTGGGCGTCGGCGGTCTGGGCGATGGCGCCGGGTGCCGAGGAGCGGCTGAACGAACTGCCGATCCCGGTCGAGACGCACAACCGGCAGTTGCGGGCCCTCGGCTACTCCGCCCCGGAAGCCGAGATGGCGATGCAGATGTTCATCGCCTGGCGCTCGATGCACACCCAGGGCAAGGGGCTGCTGTCGGTGGCGCGGACCTACCTCGGTGACGACCTCGACACGTACACCGTGCGTGAGGGCGAGATCGGCGCCAACCTCGTCGTCGGCTGGAACTTCGGCGACGGTCACCTCCACGACGACCAGCTGATCGAGGCTATGCAGCGACGGCTCGGCTTCGCCCCCGGCGAGTTGGTGGTCTTCTGGGTGGAGTCCCAGCCGATCCACCGGCCCGTGCAGGAGTACTTCGTGATGGACGCGGCTCTCGGGATCGTCGAGCGCGGCCGGTGGGACGTGCGCGACCTCGTCGACCGGCAGCCGTGGCTGCCGGACGGGCCCGTCCCGCTCCAGGTCACCTGGCGGCACCCGCGGCACCACCCGGTGCACCGGACGGCGAACGGCGAGGGGGCACTCGCATGACGACGGCGGTCGTGGTCGGCAGCGGGCCCAACGGGCTCGCCGCCGCCCTCACCCTCGCCGCCGCAGGCGTACGGGTCCGCGTCATCGAGGCAGCGGACGTCCTCGGCGGCGGCACCCGCTCCAGCGAGCTGACCCTGCCCGGCGTGGTCCACGACGAGTGCTCCGGCATGCACCCCCTCGCGCCCGGCTCCGCCTTCGCCGAGCGGTTCGACCTGGCCGGGGCGGGCCTGTCCTGGCGCTGGGCCCCGGTCGAGTTCGCGCACCCGCTCGACAGCGGGCGCGGCGCGGTCGCGATCCGGTCGGTGACCGGGACCGCCGCCGGGCTCGGGGAGGGCGGCCGCGGGTGGCTGCACACGTTCGGACCGCTCGTGAAACGGTTCGGGACCATCAGCCGGGAGTTCTTGCAGCCCGTGCTGCACCTTCCGCGGCACCCGCTCCACCTGGCCCTCTTCGGCGCCTACGCCGGCCTTCCCGCCACGCTGCTGGCGCGCCGCTTCCGTACCCCGGAAGCCCAGGCGCTCTTCACCGGCGTCGCCGCGCACGCCTTCCGGCCCCTGGACACGCTCGCCTCCTCGGCGATCGGGGTCGCGCTGACCACAGCCGCGCATGCCTTCGGCTGGCCGGTGGCCGAGGGCGGTTCGGCCGCGATCAGGGACGCGGTCCTGGTCCGCGCGGCCGAGCACGGCGTCCGGTTCGAGACCGGCCGCCGGGTGACGTCGCTCGACGAGCTCGGCGGTCCCGACCTGGTGATGCTGGACACCTCCCCGGCGGCGGCCGCCCAAATCGCGGGCGCCCGGATGCCAACCCGCGTGCGCCGCGCGTACCTGAGGTACCGCCATGGGCCCGGGGCGTTCAAGGTCGACTTCGCCGTCGAGGGCGACGTGCCGTGGACGCACGAGGGTTCACGCTCGGCCGGCACGGTGCACCTCGGCGGCAGCATGGAGGAGATGGCGGCGGCCGAGAAGGACGTGGCCGCCGGCCGGATGCCGGAGCGGCCGTTCGTGCTCGTCGGCCAGCAGTACCTCGCCGACAGGACCCGATCGGCCGGCGACGTGCACCCCCTCTACGCCTACGCCCATGTACCGGCCGGCTACACCGGCGACGCGACCGAGGCGATCACCGCGCGGATCGAGCAGTTCGCCCCCGGCTTCCGGGACCGGATCCGGGCGACATCAGTGCGTTCCACGACGGAGATGAGCCTGCACAACGAGAACTACGTCGCCGGCGACATAGTGACCGGCGCCAACGACCCCTGGCAGTTGGCCTTCCGGCCACGCGCGGCGCTCGACCCGTACGCAACCGGCGTGCCAGGGGTCTACCTCTGCTCCGCCGCGACTCCGCCCGGCGCCGGCGCCCACGGAATGTGCGGCTACAACGCCGCACAGCGCGCACTCGCCCGGCTCTGAGACCGGGTTCGGCTCCCCTGCTGCCGGGCGGCCTTCGCAGGGCTCGGCACAAGTCGCCCGCGAGTCCGCCCGGCGCGGCAGACCACCCAGCAGGCAGCCGCGCGCCCGCCGGCTCGGCGCGTCACCACCGCAGCCATGCGTCAGACGCGGGCGGATCACGAGCCGTGTCCTGACCGCGGGCCACACGGCAGGCCGTGCCGTCGGGTCTGCAGGGCTCGACCGGCCCGCCACGAACCTGCGAGTCCGGCTCCCGGCCTCAGCGGTGCTCGGGGTTGTCGGCGCCCGGCCGGCAGCCCGCGTCCCACTCCGAGCGCTGGTTGCCGTGGGCGGGGACGCCCCCGGCTCGCTTGAGCAGGGCGGCGATGTGCATGAGGTTCCAGGTCATGAAGGAGGTGTTGCGGTTGGTGAAGTCGTTCTCCGGGCCGCCCGAGCCCGGGTCGAGGTACGACGGCCCGGGGCCGGCCGCGCCGATCCAACCGGCGTCCGCCTGGGGCGGGATCGTGTAGCCGAGGTGCTGCAGGCTGTAGAGGACGTTCATCGCGCAGTGCTTGACGCCGTCCTCGTTGCCGGTGATCAGACAGCCGCCGACCCGGCCGTAGTAGGCGTACTGGCCCTGGGAGTTCAGCAGCGAGGAGCAGGCGTAGAGGCGCTCGATGACCTTCTTGGTCACCGAACTGTTGTCGCCCAGCCAGATCGGTCCGGCCACCACCAGGATGTCGGCGGCCATCACCCTCTCGTAGAGCGCCGGCCACTCGTCGGTGGCGAAGCCGTGCTCGGTCATGTCCGGGTAGACGCCGGTGGCGATGTCGTGGTCGACCGCCCTGATCTCGTCCGTCCTCACTCCCTGCGCATCCATGATCGCGCGGCTCTTGTCGATCAGCCCCTGAGTGTGACTGAGCTGCGGGGACGGTTTGAGGGTGCAGTTGATGTAGAACGCGGTGAGGTCGTCGAAGCGGTGGGGAGGGGTTGCGTCCATGACGGGCAGCGTCTCGCGCGCAGGACGCTTTGTCCGGGTCCGACGCGCCCCGTGACGTCTTACGGAGTGGTGACGTACCCGGGCGGGTCACGGTGTCCGGCGGGCTCCTGGACCTAGCGTGGCCATATGCGTGTACTGGTCACCGGCGGTGCCGGGTTCATCGGGTCCCATGTCGTCGACGTGCTGCGGGAGCGCGGGCACGAGCCGGTCGTGTACGACGTCCGGAAGGACCCCGGGGCGGACGTGCGCGACCCGGCGGCGATCGCCCGTGCCCTCGTCGGCGTCGACGCGGTGTGCCATCAGGCGGCGATGGTCGGCCTCGGCGACGGGGTCGCGGACGCGGCCGAGTACGTCTCACGCAACGACCTGGGAACCGCCGTCCTGCTCGCCGGCATGGCGGAGGCCGGAGTGCGGCGTCTCGTACTGGCCGGGTCGATGGTGGTGTACGGCGAGGGACGGTACGAGTGCCCCCGGCATGGAGTGGTGCTGCCGGGCCCGCGCACGGTCGGCGATCTCGACGCGGGCCGGTTCGAGCCGCTGTGCCCGGCGTGCAGGGGGGACCTCCTGCCCGGCCTGGTCGGGGAGGACGCCCCGGCCGATCCGCGCAACGTCTACGCCACGACCAAGCTCGCGCAGGAGTACCTGGCCGCCGCCTGGGCCCGCTGCACGGGCGGGTCGGCGGTGTCGTTGCGCTACAACAACGTGTACGGGCCCCGGATGCCCCGCGACACCCCGTACGCAGGAGTGGCTTCCTTCTTCCGTTCCTCGCTGGCCCGGGGCGAGGCCCCGCGCGTCTTCGAGGACGGACGACAGCGGCGGGACTTCGTGCATGTGCGGGACGTGGCCGCCGCCAACGCCTTGGCGCTGGAGGCCGGGTCGGCGCCGGGGGCGCTCACGGCGTACAACACCGGCAGCGGCGAGCCGCACACCGTCGGCGAGATGGCGGGCGCGCTGGCCGCCGCGCACGGTGGGCCGACGCCCGTCGTGACCGGGGAGTACCGGCTGGGCGACGTCCGGCACATCACCGCCGACTCCGCACGGCTGCGGAACGTGCTCGGGTGGAAGCCGGAGATCGGGTTCGAGGAGGGCATGGCGGAGTTCGCGCGGGCCGGGATGCAAAGCTCCTAGCACGCCAGCAAGACTTCTGCGTTTTCGCAGGTCAGGGCACGCTCTTGGTGGCTCCGTCGCCATCGGGACCACTTCACCGCGTGGTCGCGGCGTGCAGGACGGCGACGGGGTTCAGCTGCCGGCGGACGACGGATTCCGGCTGGGGTGAGGGCCACGAGGTCGGGTGTGCCCACCTCGTCACCCCCTTTTCGCGTTCCTGCGCGGCCATCACCGCCAGGAACGCGTGGGCGGGCATGGCGAGCGTGATGTGCCGGTACCAGCCCACGTGGCGACGGACCTCGTACCGGTCCAGGCCGCACTCGTTCTTCGCGCTTTGGAAGCACTCCTCGGTCTTCCAGCGGCAGCCGGCGACTCGGACCGGGTCGGCGACGGTCGCCTCCAACGGAGCGCGGGCAAGGCGGTAGGCGATCTCGTCGGGCTTGGTGATGCTGCGGCGGGCCGGCATCCACCGCTGCCGGGCCGGCCCGTCACCGTCGAACTCCCGCACCGCGGGCAGACGGGCGGCGACCCAGTCGCAGTAGCGTTCGCCCTTGGCTCCCGGGCCCTCCGGCAGACGCCCATGCCTCGGGCGGGGCCCGGGCGAGGACGTGGTCGGTGCGCGGGCCGGCACCAGGCTGTCCCCACACCGCCCCCGGACGCCGCGCCCCCGACGTCCGCGTTTCGCAAGGAGCGAAAGCCCGAAATACCCCCTTTGTGTTCGTAGGGTGAAAGCCGTGACCCTCTCACCACCATCAGACGTCGACGTAGTCCTCCCATGTCTGAACGAGGCCCATGCCCTGCCGTGGGTGCTCGAGCGGATCCCGGCCGGCTGGCGGGCCCTCGTCGTCGACAACGGCTCCACCGACGGCTCGGCGGAGATCGCACGTGCGCTCGGCGCGACCGTCGTGCACGAGTCCCGCCGGGGGTTCGGCGCCGCATGTCACGCAGGACTGACGGCCGCCACCGCGGAGATCGTCTGCTTCTGCGACTGCGACGCGTCCCTCGACCCGTCGCTGCTCGTGCCCTTCGTCGACGAGGTCCGCTCGGGCGCGGCCGACCTCGTCCTCGGGCGACGCCGCCCCCGCGCCCGGGGCATCTGGCCCGCACACGCCCGCGCGGGCAACCTGGCGCTCGCCCGCCTCCTGCGCCGCCGAACCGGGCTGCGCCTGCACGACCTCGGCCCGCTGCGCGCAGCCCGGCGTGAGCCGCTGCTCGCTCTCGGCCTCACCGACCGGCGCAGCGGCTATCCGCTGCAGATGGTGGTGCGAGCCGCCGACGCAGGCTGGCGGATCGCCGAGCGCGACGTGCCGTACCTGCCGCGTTCCGGAGCCTCGAAGGTGACGGGCACCTGGCGGGGCACCTGGCAGGCGGTACGCGACATGAGCCGCGTTCTCCGGGAGGCCCCGGTCAGTGAGGGGAGCGCACGGTGACCACACTGCTGGTCATCGCCAAGGAACCGCTGCCGGGCCGGGTCAAGACCCGCCTCACCCCGCCCTTCACACCCGAGGAGGCCGCTGAGCTCGCGGAGGCGGCACTCGCCGACACCCTGCGGGCCGTGGCCGCCACGCCCTCGACACGCCGGGTGCTCGTCCTCGACGGCTCCCCCGGCCCCTGGCTGCCGCCCGGCTTCGACGTCGTACCGCAGTGCACGGGCGGCCTGAACGAGCGGCTGGCGGACGCCTTCGGGCGATGCGCCGGTCCGGCCCTGCTCATCGGCATGGACACCCCGCAGGTGACGCCCGACCTGCTCACCGTGGACTTCTCGGACACCGACGCGTACTTCGGGCCTGCCGAGGACGGCGGATTCTGGGCCCTCGGACTGGCCGAGCCCGATCCCGCACTGCTGCGGGGCGTGCCCATGTCGACGCCGGTGACCGGAGCCGTGCAACGGGACCGGCTCATCTCGGCCGGTCTGCGGGTCCGCGACCTGCCCAGCCTGCGGGACGTCGACACCGCCGCCGACGCCCACGCCGTCGCCGCCCTGGCCCCGCACGGCAGGTTCACCGCCCGCCTCGCCCGCTGTACCGCCGCTTCGGGCCGCCGATGAGCAGCAGCGTGCCCCCGTGGGCGGCCGCCGACTCCTACACCGCCGCCCTGCACGCCGGACGAGGGCCGCTGTTCCTTCGCCGGGCCGACGGCTGGCTGCTACCCCTGGAGGTGGAACGGTGGTGCGCGCGTGCGGACGCGGTCGACCTGGACGTGCTGGACCGGTGCGAGGGCACCGTGCTGGACGTCGGCTGCGGACCGGGGCGGTTGGCCGCGGAGCTCGCCGCCCGGGGCCGGACCGCCCTCGGCATCGACGTGAACGAGGCCGCGGTCGAGCACACGATCCGGCTCGGGGGCCAGGCGTTGCGGCGCTCGGTCTTCGAACCGCTGCCGGGTGAGGGCCGCTGGGGCACGGTCCTGCTGATGGACGGCAACATCGGCATCGGGGGCGACCCCACCGCGCTTCTGGAGCGGGCGGTCGGGCTCCTGCGACCGCGCGGCCTGCTGCTCGCCGAGACCGCTCCGGTGGACGTCGACGAACGCGTCGACGTCCACATCACCGACGCCCGCACCGACGCCGGCTCCCCCTTCCCCTGGGCGCGGCTCGGCACTCCGGCCCTGCTGCGGTACGCGTACGGCTGGGAGCGGGCCGGTCACTGGACAGCCGGCGGGCGCCGCTTCGTCGCCCTGCGCAGCCGCAGCGCCAGCAGCAGCGCCGAACCGCCGAAGAGAACCGCGCTGCTCAACAGCCAGCGGGCGAGGAAGCCCTCCGGCGACAGCCCGGTGCCCAACCGGTAGCGCCGGTCCACCATCCCGCTGATCAGCGGGAACCATACGAGCAGGAGCAGCCCCGACAGGGCCGCCGGGACCCGGACGTACATCGTCAGCCCCCGGCGGCCGACCGTGCCGAGACCGCCCGCGAGGGCCCGGTCCGCGCCCGCGTACAGCGGCAGCAGCACGAGGTCGTGCAGCAGCGCGGCCCCCACGATCCACAACGCCACGCCGAACCAGTCGTCGGCGAGGAGGCGTACCCCCGCGTAGGCAGCGAGGGCGAACGAGGCAGCGAGGAGCAGGAGTTGCACGGGGCTGCCGAAGGGGATCCGGGACGGGCGCATCACAGGTCTCCGAAGGTCAGCCGGGCCACCCACTTCGTGTTCAGCACGCCGGGCGCGGCAGGCACGATCACTCGGGCCGGATAGCCGTGGTCGGGGGACAGAGCCTCGCCGTTGACGTACAGGGCGAGCAGGGAACGCGGGTCGGCAACCTGGTTGGCGCGCAGGGCCGCGCGGCGGAATGCGCCGTGCCGCTGGAGGGACTCGACGAGCACGTCCGGCGGATCGCCGTCGTACCCGACGAGCGCGGCGAGGTCCCGCAGCCGCACCCCGCGCCACCACTGATCGGACGTCGACCAGCCCTCGACGCAGGCGATGGGCAGCGCCGAGCTGTACAGCGGGAGTTCGGCAAGCTGGGCACGGCTGAGACGGACCGTGCCGGTGCGTCCGGTCACGACGAGCCGCCAGGCGTCCTCGCCCGTTTCCGCCTCGTCGATCCCGGCGTACGCGGCGGTCTTGTTGATCTGGAAGCCGTTGGGCCCGCTGCCGGGGTCGGCGCCGCCGTGCGGTGCGAACAGGGCGGTGCGTCGCAGGCCGTCGAAGTTCTGCCCCACGGTCGTCAGCAGCAGAAGCAGCGAGCCGCCCCCGACGAACCACAGGGCGCCCCGCCGGGAGACGGTGGGCTCGGCGGGGCGCGCGGACACCAGGTCGCTCTTCTCCTCGCCGGGTCGGCGCAGGGTGCGCAGCGCCATGGGCGCCTTCAGCAGCGCGTGGGCCACGAAGGCCGCGAAGAACACCCAGGCGCCGTAGAAGTGCAGCGGGTAGAACGAGCCGGGGAAGACGTAGTCGAGCTGGACGTTGAGGACCCCGGTCACGAACTCGAACAAGCCGCCGCCGACCAGCAGCAACAGGGAGATCCGCTCCAGCGCGTGGGCGAGCGAGCGGGCCGGCGGCAGCGCGAACAGCCTCGGCACCACCGACCACAGCTTGGCCAGCAGGACGGGGATCAGGGTGATGCCGAGGGTGACGTGGACGCCCTGGTTGAGCCGGTACAGCCAGTGCGGGTTCGTCGGCCAGGCGAAGAGGTAGAAGCCGAGGATCCCCTTGTCCGGTGTCTTGTCGTTCACCGGAGACAGGTCCGGGTTGTAGGCGGCGTACGAGACCAGGCCCGTCAAGAACACAACCGTGATGCCGACGAGCAGGACCAGGCCCAGCACCGACGTGAACCAGGGACCACGCAGCGGGCTGCGCCAGAAACGGGGCGAAGTGGGGAGCCGTGGATCGTCTCGCATGAGCCGACCGTAGGCCCAGCCACCCCCCGAATGGGGCCCGCAGCCTGTGACGAAACGCTGACGTCCGGCCCGGACGGCCGTGCGCAGACGTCCGCCTGGCCTAGCGTTTCCGGATGTGACCCACACCCTGCCATCCGCCGAGCCGCGCACCCCGCGCTCCACCGATCCCTCCCGCGACCTCCGCCGTGACCTGTACGCCGCCGGGGCCGCCGCCGCACTCGTGACGGCGGCGGTGCTGATCGGCCGGCACATCCAGCACACCGACCACACGCTCTTCGTCGACTGGCCCCCGGTGCTGGCGTCCTGGGGGCCGCACCTGGGCCCCGGCACCCCGGCGGCCCTGCTCGTCGCGGCCGCCACGACGGCGTACGGCCCTGCCCTCGCGGTCCGGCTCCCCTGGCGCGCCCTGCTCCCGGCGGCCTGGGCCACCGCCCTGGCGTGGACGTTCTCCCTCGCGCTGATCGACGGCTGGCAGCGCGGCATCGCCGTGAAACTCACCACCCACAACGAGTACCTCCAGGTCATCGACCGCTTCCAGAACATCCCGGTCACCCTGCGGGACTTCACCCACCACATCCTGCTGCACTCCCCCGACAACTGGCCCGCCCACGTCGCGGGCCACCCGCCCGCCGCCACGCTCACCTTCGTCCTGCTCGACCGGATCGGGCTGGGGGGCGGGGGCTGGGCCGGAGTCTGGTGCGTCGTCGTCGGTGCGACGGGGTGCGTGGCGGTGCTGATCGCGGTGCGGGCACTGGCCTCGGAGCGGCTCGCGCGGCGCGCCGCGCCCTTTCTGGTACTGGCACCGGCAGCGGTGTGGATGGGCACCTCGGCGGACGCGTACTTCGCGGCGGTGGCCGCGTGGACCGTGGCCCTGCTGGCGCTGGCCGTCACCAGGGGCTCCCTGGCCGCGGCGGGCGCGTCGGGGCTGCTGTTCGGCCTCACCTGCTACCTCTCCTACGGCCTGACGCTCTTCGCGCTGATCGGCGCGGCGGTGCTGCTGCTCGGGCGGCGCGGGGTGCGGGAACGGCCGGCGCTGCTGGCGGCGCTGCTCGCCGGCGTGGCCGTCGTACCGGCGGCGTTCACGCTGGCCGGGTTCGACTGGTGGGAGGCGTACCGGCTGCTGGTCACGCGGTACCGCCAAGGAGCGGGCGGGGTACGGCCCTACGGCTACTGGGTGTGGGCCAATCTCGCCTGCACGGTGCTGATCACGGGCCTGGCGACGACGGCGGGACTGCGGCGGACAGGGGCCGTTCTGCTGCGGCGGGGCTCTTCGGCACGCACCACGGTCCGCCTCGCACTCCTCCTGGCCGCCGCCCTGCTCGCTCTGCTCATCGCCGACCTCTCCGGGATGAGCAAGGCGGAGACGGAACGCATCTGGCTCCCCTTCGCGATGTGGCTGCTCCCGTCCTGCGCGCTCCTCACCCACCCCCGCGCCTGGCTCGCCGCCCAGGCGGTGCTCGCGCTTCTCCTCAACCACCTGCTGATGACGGGCTGGTGACACCGGCCGCGGAGACGGCCTCGGCCGTAGTTTTCGCAGATGCCGCGCGGTGACGTCCGCGGCCGGATCGATCCCGAAGATCGGCACGACGCCGTCGCCAAGCGGTCTCAGCACCGCACGACGGCCGCCGTCGCGTCAGGGACCTGATGGAGCCTCAGTCCCTGCGCCACTCGTGCGTCACGCCGCAGAAACGCACCGTCACCACCACGCGACCCGTCGCCCACGACGAATACGCAGGTCACTCGACGTGGTCCGGCTTCATCTGTTCTCCCGCCACGAAACAGGCCGAGCCGACCGAAGAAACTGTAAAGCGGCAGGTCAGTGGCCTTTCCCGACTGGCTCCAGGATCGCGACGCACTCCACGTGGTGCGTCATCGGAAACAGATCGAACGCCCGCAGCGTCCGCACCCTGTACCCCCCGTCCCGGAAGTACGCCAGGTCCCGTGCCAGGGCCGCCGGGTCGCAGGCGACGTAGGCGATCCTCCGCGCTCCCAGGGTCGAGAGGTGCTCCACCGTCCTGCGGCCCGCGCCCGCGCGCGGCGGGTCCAGGACGATCAGGTCGGCCTCCGTGATGCCGGTGCGCGGGAGAACCGATTCGACCTTGCCCTGTTCGATGCGGACGCGATCGAAGTCCGCCAGGTTGTGCCGGGCGTCCTCGACGGCGCGCCTGCCGGACTCGACGCCGAGGACGGCGCCCTGCTCGCCGAGCCGGTCGGCGAGCGCGCCGGCGAAGAGGCCGACGCCGCAGTACAGGTCGAGCGCCGTCTCGCCCTTGCGCGGCAGCAGACCCTGCATCACCGCCGTGACCAGGGTGTCCGCCGCCTTCGGGTGAACCTGCCAGAAACCGCCGCCGCCGACGCGGTAGGTGCGGCCGTCGGCGCGCTCGCGGACGAAGGGGCGGCCGTGGACGCGGTGCACCCCACCGGACCTCTCGTCGACCCGCAGCACCGACACCGGCCGGTCGAGCTCGACCAGCGGCAGCCGTGCGCCCGGCTTCGGCGTCAGGATCACCTGGCGGTCCTGCGAGCCCGTCGCCGCGATCGCCTCGACGGAGTCCATGCCCGTCCAGTCCCGCTTCTCGATGCCCAGCTCGCTGACGCCCTCCGCGGCGATCATGCAGTGGTCGATCGGCTCCACCTCGTGCGAGCGGTGCCGGCGCAGGCCCGCCCTCCCGGACACGTCCACCGCGTACTGGACCCGCGTACGCCACTTCGGCACCTCACCGGCCGGCAGCTTGTCGCCCTCCGCCGGTACCACCGTGCCGTCCCAGCCCGTCTCCTCCGGCGTCAGACCCGCGAGCCGTCTCAGCTGCTCGGCGATCACCTCGCCCTTCAGCCGGCGCTGCGCGCCCGGCTTGGCGTGCTGCCAGTCGCAGCCGCCGCAGCGGCCGGGGCCCGCGTACTGGCACGGCGCCTCGATGCGGTCCTTCGACGCCTGCAGCACCCGCACCGCGTCCGCCCGCAGGAAGCGGTCCCCTTCCTCGCCCTCGGTCACCCGCGCCACGACCCGTTCTCCGGGCAGCGTGTGCCGCACGAAGAGGACTTGGCCCGCGTCCGTACGGGCGATGCAGTGACCGCCGTGGGCGACGGGGCCGATCTCGACCTCGTACTCCTCCCCCACCAGCAACTTCTTGGGTTCTGCCTGCATGGCGGGACGGCTCCAGGTACAAGAGGGGAACGGAAGGGGACGGCTGCGAAGCAGCGCGGCCGGACAACAGCCCACCAGTCTACGCGGGTGTCGTCCGGCCGTTCACCACGAGCCGGTGGGGGCGGCGGGCCCCGGCGGACGTCAGCCCTTCGGGGCCGACGACTCCTTGGACCGCTGCTCCGCCGGCCCCCGCCGCACGGAACCCGGCGCGTTCCACTCCTGGCGCTTGCGGGCGCGGAGCCTCGCCGCCTCGGAGGACTGCAGCTGGTACGGCACGGAGGTCACCATGATGCCCGGCGTGAACAGCAGCCGGCCCTTGAGCCGCAGCGCGCTCTGGTTGTGCAGCAGGTGCTCGTACCAGTGGCCCACCACGTACTCGGGGATGATCACGGACACGGCGTCGCGCGGGGACTCCCGCCGCAGGCTCTTCACGTACTCGATCACCGGGCGCGTGATCTCGCGGTAGGGCGAGTCGAGGATCTTCAGGGGCACGTCGATGCCGCGCCGTTCCCACTCGTTCTTCAGCGCCTTCGTCTCCGCCGGGTCGACGTTGACGCTGAGCGCCTCCAGGGTGTCGGAGCGCATCAGCTTGGCGTAGGCCAGGGCACGCAGCGTGGGACGGTGGATCTTGGAGATGAGCACCACGGAGTGCACCCGCGATGGGCGCACGGTGTCGTCACTGCGGTCCTCGGGAGCGGCGATCTCGTCGGCCACGCGGTCGTAGTGGCGCCGGATCGCGGTCATCGTCGCGTAGAAGATGCACATGCCTAGCAGCGCGACCCAGGCTCCGTGCGTGAACTTGGTGACCAGGACGACGACCAGGACGAGTCCGGTGAAGAAGGCGCCGAAGGCGTTGATGGCACGCGAGCGGACCATGCGGCGGCGCTTGGCCTGGTCCTTCTCGGTGGCCAGATGGCGGTTCCAGTGCCGGACCATGCCGGTCTGGCTCAGCGTGAACGACACGAACACACCGACGATGTACAACTGGATCAGCCGGGTCGAGTCGGCGCCGTAGAGGACGATCAGCAGGGTCGCCGTGCCCGCCAGCAGCACGATGCCGTTGGAGAAGGCCAGGCGGTCGCCGCGGGTGTGCAGCTGGCGCGGGAGGTAGCGGTCCTGGGCGAGGATCGAGCCGAGCACCGGGAACCCGTTGTAGGCGGTGTTGGCGGCGAGGAACAGCACCAGCGCCGTGGCCGCCGCGAGCACGATGAACAGGAAGCTGCCCTTGCCGAAGACGGCCTCGGCCACCTGTGAGATCACCGGGTCCTGGACATAGCCGGAGCCCACCGCCACGCCGTTGTGGATCAGGTCGGTGGCTGGGTTCTCGGCCATGCGGACCTTGGTCGCCATGGCCAGGACGATGATGCCGCAGAACATGGTGACGGCGAGCAGGCCCATCATCGCGAGCGTCGTCGCCGCATTCTTCGACTTCGGCTTGCGGAAGGCCGGGACGCCGTTGGAGATCGCCTCGACACCGGTGAGCGCCGCGCAGCCGGAGGAGAAGGCGCGCAGGAGCAGGAAGACCAGAGCGAAGCCCGCCAGGCCCTGGTGCTCGGCCCTGATGTGGAACGCGGCCGTCGGGGCCCGCATGGTGTCGCCGAGGGCCAGCCCGCGGAAGGCGCCCCATGCGATCATGATGAAGACGCCGGTGACGAATACATAGGTCGGGATCGCGAACAGCGTCCCGGACTCCCTGACCCCGCGCAGGTTCATCAGCGTGAGCAGCACGACCACGGCGACCGCGCAGAGCACCTTGTGCTCGACGACGAACGGGATCGCGGAGCCGAGGTTCTCGATGCCGGAGGCGATCGACACGGCGACCGTGAGGACGTAGTCGACGAGCAGGGCGCTGGCGACGGTCAGACCGGCCTTGGGACCGAGGTTGGTGGTCGCCACCTCGTAGTCGCCGCCACCGCTCGGGTACGCGTGCACGTTCTGCCGGTAGGAGGCGACCACCGTGAACATCAGGACGACGACCGCGAGCGCGATCCAGGGGCTGAAGTGGTAGGCCGTCACACCCGCGATGGACAGCACCAGCAGCACCTCTCCGGGCGCATAGGCCACGGAGGAGAGCGGGTCGGAGGCGAAGACGGGGAGGGCGATGCGCTTCGGCAGGAGCGTTTCGGCCAACCGGTCACTGCGCAGTGCGCGCCCGATCAGGATCCGCTTGGGCACGTCGGTCAGTTTGGACACAACAGAGGATCGTAAAGCTTCGAACTGGAGGTCGCCCACCCACACGTGGAGATATGCCTCACGAGTCAGACCGGGCGGGGGCAGGAGCACGGCTGATCGACAAAGCCGCCCGACGCACGTGCACGGGGGTGCCCCGCGCGGACCGTGCCTGTGTAGCTTGGGCGGCGGTCTGAGAACCTGAGGGAAACCTAGCTGTCATCATGGACATCGGAAGGACGGTCGTGCACATCGTCATCATGGGCTGCGGAAGAGTGGGCTCCGCTCTCGCCCAGACCCTGGAGCAACAGGGGCACACGGTCGCCGTGGTCGACCAGGACCCCACCGCCTTCCGACGACTGGGCTCCGGGTTCGGTGGCCGTCGGGTCACCGGAGTCGGCTTCGACCAGGACACGCTGCGCGAGGCGGGCATCGAGGAGGCCGGCGCGTTCGCCGCCGTCTCCAGCGGCGACAACTCGAACATCATCGCCGCGCGGGTCGCCCGCGAGATGTTCGGCATCGAGAACGTCGCGGCCCGTATCTACGATCCCCGCCGCGCCGAGGTCTACCAGCGCCTCGGCATTCCGACGGTCGCCACGGTCCGCTGGACGGCGGACCAGATGCTGCGCCGTCTGCTGCCGTCCGGCGCCGAGCCGCTGTGGCGCGATCCCACCGGAGGCGTCCAGCTCGCCGAGGTGCACGCCTCCCCGGCCTGGGTCGGGTACAAGATCAGCCGGCTCCAGGAGGAGACCGGCGTGCGCGTGGCCTTCCTCACCCGACTGGGCGAGGCGATGCTGCCCACCTCGCAGACGGTGCTGCAGGAGGGCGACCTGGTACACGTGATGATGCGGACGGACGACGTCGAGAAGGTCGAGGCGGCGTTCGCCGGGGGGCCTGAAGGAGAGGGCGGGCACTGATGAGGGTCGCCATTGCCGGTGCCGGTGCCGTGGGCCGCTCGATCGCGGGCGAACTCCTGGAGAACGGGCACGAGGTTCTGCTGATCGACAAGGCGCCGACCGCGATCTCGGTCGAGCGCGTGCCGCAGGCGGAGTGGCTGCTGGCCGACGCCTGCGAGATCACCTCTCTGGACGAGGCGGCGCTGCAGCGCTGCAATGTGGTGATCGCCGCGACGGGCGACGACAAGGTGAACCTGGTCGTGTCCCTGCTGGCGAAGACGGAGTACGGCGTCCCGCGCGTCGTGGCCCGTGTCAACAACCCCAAGAACGAGTGGCTCTTCAACGAGTCCTGGGGAGTGGACGTGGCCGTCTCCACCCCGCGCCTGATGTCCGCCCTGGTCGAGGAGGCGGTGAGCGTCGGCGACCTGGTGCGTCTGCTCCGTTTCAGCCACGGCGACGCGAACCTCGTCGAGCTGACCCTGCCGCCGGAGTCGGCCCTGGCGGGCACACAGGTCGGCGATGTGCAGTGGCCCGAGGACACGTCCCTGGTGACGATCATCCGCGGCACCCGCGTCCTGACCCCGTCCCGGGAGGACTCCCTGGAGGCGGGCGACGAGCTGCTGTTCGTGGCGGCCCAGGCGCGCGAGGAGCAGTTGGAGGAGCTGCTGTCGGTACGGCGCGAGGACGCCTGAGCGCTCCGCGGGCAGTCCGGTGACCGCCTGCGGTCCGACGGGGGGTGCCCCCTGCACGAACGTGGTTGAGAGCTTGGGGGAGGCTGGTCGCGCCCGCGCGGCGGAGCCGCACGTCGGCACAGCCCCGCGCCCCTTCGGGGCGCTGCCGGACCGCACCGGACTTCACCGGACCGCTCGGGCGGCTCGGACGACTCGGCCCGGCCCGGACACGGAAGAAGGGCGCCCGGCGACCTCCGGGCGCCCTTCTTCCGGAACCTACGACTCCCTGCGGTGGCGCCCCGCGGGGGCCTCGTGCCCCTCGGCGGCGGCCTGCCGTGCCTTCTCGGCCTGCTCCTCGGCCTCCATCTCGGCGAACACGTCGATCGGCGCGGGTGCCTTCGCGAGGAACACCCAGGTGAGCCAGACGGCGAAAAGGAACGGCGGGATCTTCAACGCCACCAGGACCCAGCCGAGCTGGGCGGTGTCGGCCCACCAGTACAGGGGGAACAGGATCGCGCACTTGCCGAGCAGGATCAGGCCCCACGCCCAGCTCGCCTTCGCGTACGCCTTCTTGCGGCCGGGGTTCCGGGTGCGCCAGGAGAGGTTCTCCTTGAAGACCGGGCCCAGGATCAGGCCGATCAGCGGGACTCCGGCGAGCGTGGTGACGATGTAGGCCAGGCTCAGGCCCAGCGTGTAGAGCATGCCCGGCAGATAGAAGTCCTTGGCGTTGCCGGTCATCATCGCGAAGACCACGCCGAACGCGACGCCGAACACACCGCTGAAGGCGTGCTTGAGGGTGTCCCGCATCACGAGGCGGACCGCCACCAGCAGCAGCGACACCACGAGCGCGGCGATCGCCGACCAGTGCAGGTTCTTGTTGACGGTGAAGACGGTGACGAAGAGGAGGCCGGGCACCACCGTCTCGACCATGCCCCGGACACCGCCGAACGCCTCGAAGAGCGCGGCCTCGGTCACCGCCCGGGAATCATGCTGGGCGTCTTCGGTCGGCTTCTCGAGTGACGTCACCGGCTACTCCCGTCCGAGCGGTCTGAGTTCGTACTTCGGGTTGAACAGCACTCTGCGGCCCCGGCTCATCGAGATCCGGCCGGAGGCGATCAGCTTGCGCCCCGGCTCTATCCCGACGATGGAGCGCCTGCCGAGCCACACCACGTCCAGCGCGGCCGACCCGTCGAACAGCTCGGCCTCCAGGGCCGGGACACCGGCTCGCGGACGCAGCGTGACCGTGCGCAAGGTACCAGTAACCGTGACGATCTGCCGGTCGTGGCAGTCGCCGATGCGCGTACAGCCCGCGGTCTCCGCGTCCTCCCGCAGTTCCTCGGACTCCAGGTCCTCCCGCGACGAGGAAAGCCGGTCGAGCATGCGCCGGAAACGGCCCACCGGCTTTTCGGAACGAGGAACAGCGCTCATACCGAAAGCGTACCGGGATGCGCTGACACCGACGTACCCATGGCACCCCCCGCCCAACCGCCCGCCGCCGCACGCCGCCCGGGCCGCCTCACCGCTCGAACCGGTACCCCATCCCCGGCTCAGTGATCAGGTGCTCGGGATGCGACGGGTCCGCCTCCAGCTTCCGCCGCAACTGGGCCATGTACACCCGAAGGTAGTTCGTCTCCGTCCCGTACGACGGCCCCCACACCTCCTGCAGCAGTTGTCTCTGGCCGACCAGGCGGCCCGCGTTGCGCACGAGCACCTCCAGCAGATGCCACTCCGTGGGGGTGAGGCGCACGTCCTTCCCTCCGCGGTTGACCTTCTTCGCGGCCAGGTCGACGGCGAACCCCGCCGTCTCCACGATCGCGTCCTCCTCGCCGCCCCCGGTCGGCTCGGCCCGACGGACCGCGGCGCGCAGCCGGGCCAGCAGCTCGTCCATCCCGAACGGCTTGGTGACGTAGTCGTCGGCGCCCGCGTCCAGCGCCTGAACCTTCTCGTCCGAGGAGTGACGCGCGGACAGCACCAGGATCGGCACCCTGGTCCAGCCGCGCAGCCCCTTGATCACCTCGACGCCGTCCATGTCGGGCAGCCCGAGGTCGAGCACGACGACGTCGGGGTGGCGCGCGGCGGCGAGCCGGAGCGCGGTCGTGCCGTCGGAGGCCGCGTCGACCTCGTACTCCCGCGCCTTCAGGTTGATCACGAGGGCGCGTACGATCTGCGGCTCGTCGTCGACCACGAGCACCCGGGTCATGTGGTTTGCCTTTCTGGTTCGGCGAGTCGTCCGGGGTTGTGCGGGCTCCCCGCGGCCCGGAGGGTGAGAACCATCGTGAGCCCGCCGCCCGGGGTGTCCTCGGCGTCGAGGGTGCCGCCCATGGCCTCGGCGAAGCCACGGGCGACCGCGAGGCCGAGGCCGACGCCGGCACCGCGCGGCGCGTCGCCATGGCGCTGGAAGGGCTCGAAGATGCGGTCCTTGGCGTCGTCCGGGACGCCCGGGCCGCGGTCGACGACGCGGACCTCCACACGGTCGGCGAGGGCGCTCGCGGCGACCAGCACGGGTGTTGCCCGGGGGCTGTACTTGACCGCGTTCTCGACGAGGTTGGCGACCGCGCGCTCCAGGAGCCCGGCGTCCACGGCGACCATCGGCAGGGTCTCGGGGACGTCGAGCTCCACACTGCCCTCGGGGACCCCGCCCAGCGCCATGGGCACCACCTCGTCCAGGTCGATCTCCCGGATCAGCGGGGTGACCGTGCCGGTCTGCAGCCGGGACATGTCCAGCAGGTTGCCCACCAGGTGATCGAGGCGGTCGGCGCCCTCCTCTATCGCCTCCAGCAGCTCCGCGCGGTCCTCGTGCGACCACTCCACGTCGTCCGAGCGCAGCGAGGTGACCGCCGCCTTGATGCCCGCCAGCGGCGTCCGCAGATCGTGGCTGACGGCGGCCAGCAGCGCGGTGCGGATGCGGTTGCCCTCGGCGAGCGCGCGGGCCTGTTCTGCCTCCTGCCTCAGGCGCCGGCGGTCCAGGACCACAGCGGCCTGCGCGCCGAACGCGGCCAGCACCCGCCGGTCGGAGGCGGGCAGGACACGTCCGGACAGGGCCAGCGCCATGTGGTCGCCGACCGGCACGTCCACGTCGGCGTCCTCCGGCCGCGCGACCGGCGCGCCCGGGCCCACGTTGCCCGCGCAGGTCCACGGGTCGATGTCGCCGGTCCGCTCCAGCAGCGCCGCGCTCTCCATGCCGAAGGTCTCGCGCACCCGTTCCAGGAGCGCCTCCAGACTGGTCTCGCCGCGCAGCACGCTGCCCGCCAGGAAGGAGAGGATCTCCGACTCGGCGCGCAGCCGGGCCGCCTGGTGGGTGCGCCGTGCGGCAACGTCCACCACCGACGCCACCGACACCGCGACGGCGACGAAGATCGCGATGGCGACGATGTTCTGCGGGTCCGCGATCGTCAGGGTGTGGACGGTCGGGGTGAGGAACCAGTTGAGCAGCAGGGAGCCCGCCACGGCCGAGGCGAGCGCCGGCAGCAGCCCGCCGAGCAGGGCCGAGGCCACCGTCAGCGCCAGGAACGCCGGCATGTCGCTGGCGATGCCGGGGCCGGTGCCGATGCCGGCGAGCAGAAGGGTGAGGAGTGCGGGGCCGGCCACGCCGACCAGCCAGCCGGCGACGATGCGCGAGCGGCCGAGCCGGGCGCCCCGGGCCACGGGCAGACCGCGCCCCTTGGCGACCTCCTCGTGGGTGACGATGTGCACGTCGAGATCGGGGCCGGACTCCCGGGCGACCGTGGCGCCGACGCCGGGCCCGAAGACGTACTGCCATGCCTTGCGGCGCGAGGAGCCGAGGACGATCTGGGTGGCGTTCACTCCGCGCGCGAAGTCGAGGAGCGCTGCGGGGATGTCGTCGCCCACCACGTGGTGGAAGGTGCCCCCCAGGTCCTCGACCAGGGTGCGCTGGACGGCCAGCTCCTTGGGCGAGCCCGAGGTCAGCCCGTCGCTGCGGGCGATGTAGACGGCCAGGACCTCACCCCCGGCGCCCTTCTCCGCCAGCCGCACCGCCCGGCGGATCAGGGTGCGCCCCTCGGGGCCGCCGGTGAGGCCGACGACGATCCGCTCGCGTGAGCCCCAGATGGCCGACACACGGTGCCGGCTGCGGTACTCGTTCAGGTACTCGTCGACGCGGTCGGCCACCCAGAGCAGGGCGAGCTCGCGCAGGGCGGTGAGGTTCCCGGGCCGGAAGTAGTTGGACAGGGCCGCGTCGACCTTGTCGGGCGCGTAGATGTTGCCGTGCGCCATACGCCGGCGCAGCGCCGGCGGCGACATGTCGACCAGTTCGATCTGGTCCGCCCGGCGCACCACCTCGTCGGGCAGGGTCTCGCGCTGCCGTACGCCCGTTATCGACTCGACGACGTCGCCGAGGGACTCCAGGTGCTGGATGTTGACGGTCGAGACCACGTCGATCCCGGCGGCCAGCAGTTCCTCGACGTCCTGCCAGCGCTCGGCGTTGCGGGAGCCGGGGACGTTGGTGTGGGCGAGTTCGTCCACCAGGGCCACCGCGGGGGCCCGGCGCAGGACCGCGTCCACGTCCATCTCCGTGAAGCGGCTTCCGCGGTACTCCAGTTCCCTGCGCGGGATCTGCTCCAGGCCGTGCAGCATCGCCTCGGTGCGCGGCCGGTCGTGGTGTTCCACGACGGCCACCGCGCAGTCCGTGCCCCGTTCGACGCGGCGGTGGGCCTCGGACAGCATGGCGTAGGTCTTGCCCACGCCCGGCGCCGCGCCGAGATAGATCCGAAGCTTGCCGCGTCCCATGGCCTCATCGTCTTCCCGTCACGGCTGTGTGCGCCGTCTCGACCCTAGGTCCATCATCACGGCAGCCGGGTGTGGTGCGTGAGGAGGGGCGTCCCCGACGACACCCTGATGTGGGGCGGGGGCCGCCGCGCCCCGAGCGGGCACGGCGGCGGCGAGGGCGCGACGGCGCCGCACAGCGGTCAGCCGGGGTTGTCGCCGTGGGTGAGGGTCTCCCAGGCGACGAAGGCGCCCTTCCAGGGCCGGGCGCCGGCTCGACCCCGTCGCGCGCGAAGTCGAGCTGAGCCCTGGAAACGGTGACTCCGGGGTGAACGAAGACGGGCGGGGCCGCCTCGGCGCGACGGGCCGCCGGCTGGATCAGGAGGCCGCCGGTCAGCGCGATGACCAGCGTCAGGAACGGTAAGGCGTGCGATGCGCGGCGACGACGTGAGGGAGCGGCAGGCATACGACCGCGTTTGCTCTCGCATGTGAACGATGAGCATCCTCTTGAACGATCGACGACCCGAGAAGATAGGTACAGACCAGCCGCAGGTCAAGGGTACGCACACGAAAAGGCCGCACCCCTGAACCAGGGGCACGGCCTGCCTGATCGTTCTGTCCCGCGACGGGGTCAGCGGACCTCGGTGATCTCGGGGCCGCGCTGCAACTGGCCCATGCCGCCGGAGAAACGGGAGGAGGCTCCCTCGTCCTGCTGCATGCCCTCGGGCACCATCTGGGCGTCGTTCGGCAGCTTCAGGACGATCGGGTCGCGCGGCGCCATCGGGCCCTCGCCGCGCACCACGACCGTGTCCCGGAAGATCTGCTCCAGCAGGCCGGCGGCCTGCGGCTGCACGGCGCCCTGGCCGGAGATCACACCCCGCAGGAACCAGCGGGGACCGTCCACACCGACGAACCGCACGACCTGGAAACCACCCGTGCCGTCCGGCAGTTGCACCGGCACCTGTGCCCGCAGCTCCCAGCCCAGCGGGCCCTCGACCTCGTCGACGATGCCGCCCTGCTGGGTGATGCCGGAGGCGATCTCCTCGCGCACCTCGGCCCAGATGCCCTCACGCTTGGGCGCGGCGAAGGCCTGCAGCTGAACGGCGCTGTCACGCAGGACGACGGTCGCCGCCACGATCGCGTCACCCGCGACCTCGACCCGCAGCTCCATGCCGTCCACCCCGGGCACGAACAGCCCGCCGAGGTCCACGCGGCCCTCACCCGGCTCACGGATCTCGGAGCTGTCCCAGGGTCCGTCGGGCCTGGGTTCCGGTTCGAGCCTCACGCGCTCGCGCTCGCGCTCGGCCTCTTCCTCCGCCTCAGTGTCGACACCGTCGACGACCTGCTCGGCCTCGCCGGCCGCGTCCTCGGCGGCACCCTTCTTCTTGCGACGTCCGAACACGTCACTGTCCTTCCCGGTCGGATACGACCGAAGCGTATCGATTCCCGCCCGTTGCGCCGCCCACAGCGGCATGACCGCCGGTGGACCCGAAGCCCCCCTCGGCCCGCGCCGAATCGGGAAGCTCCGCGACCTCCTGGAAGCGGACCCTCTCGACCTGCTGGACGACCAGTTGGGCAATCCGGTCGAAGCGCTCGAACCGCACGGACTCGCGCGGGTCGAGATTCACCACGATCACCTTGATCTCCCCACGGTACCCGGCATCAACCGTCCCCGGGGCATTCACGAGGCCGACACCGCAGCGGGCGGCGAGGCCCGACCGCGGGTGCACGAAGGCCGCGTATCCCTCGGGCAGCGCGACGGACACGCCCGTGGACAGCACGGCCCGCTCCCCCGGCCGCAACTCGCGGCTCTCGGTGGTGCGCAGATCGGCCCCCGCGTCGCCGGGGTGCGCGTACGCCGGAAGCGGTACATCGGGGTCGACGCGCCGGATCAGCACCTGCACGGCCTCACGGCTCACGGGTTCACCTCGAAGGCGCGAGCACGCCGCACCTGGTCCGGGTCGTCCATGGCCGCCTTGATCTCCTGAGGGCGGCCATGGTCGATGAAGTGGTCGACCTTCACCTCGATGAAGAGCGCCTTAGCCCGCACTGCGACGGGCCCGTCGGGGCCGCCTATACGCCCGGTCGCCCTCGAATAGATCTTCCGTCCGGCCACCGCCGTCACCTCGGCCTCCAGGTGCAGCACGGTACCGACGGGGACGGGCCGCACGAAGTCGGTCTCCAGCCGTCCGGTCACCGCGATGGTGCGCAGCAGCCAGTTCAGCGAGCCGAGGGTCTCGTCCAGGGCGGTCGCGAGGACCCCGCCGTGGGCGAGGCCGGGCGCGCCCTGGTGGGCGGACTGGACGGTGAACTCGGCGGTGAGGGACACACCCTCACCGGCGCGCGCCGCCAGGTGCAGCCCATGGGGCTGCTCTCCCCCGCAGCCGAAACACTGCCCGTAGTGTTCGCCGAGCAGTTCGCCCGGGGCGGGAGCGTCAGGGTGCCGTATCGGCGCCACGGCATCGGCGGGGGGCATCAGGGCTGCGGAAGTACCACTCACAGCCGCAGACCTTACCCGCGCGTGAACGGGTCGCCGACACCGTGCCAAGCTTGGCTCCATGCAGCTTTCCGCGACACCGTACGAAGAACGCCTCACCGCGCCCCGCTCCTGGTGGCTGATGTGCCTCCTGGTCGGTGTCGCCATCGCCTTGATCCTGCTGCCCTTCGGCACGCTGCCGATGCTCGGCGGCCTGGTCGGCGGCACGGCGGTGTCGGCGGTCGTGGCCAGCTCGTACGGGTCGGTCCGCATCCGCGTGGTCGGCGGCTCACTGATCGCGGGTGAGGCGAAAATCCCGGTGTCGGCGCTCGGTGACGCGGAGGTCCTGGACCCGGAGGAGGCCCGCGCCTGGCGCACGCACAAGGCGGACACGCGCGCCTTCATGCTGCTGCGCGCGTACATCCCGAAAGCCCTGAAGGTCGAGGTCACGGACCCGGCCGACCCGACGCCGTACCTGTACCTGTCGACCAGGGAGCCCGAGCGGCTGGCGGCGGCGATCGAGTCCGCGCGGGCGGCGGTGTAGCGACCGGCTTGCCCGCGGCTCCTTCTGTTCGGCGCTTTCTCTTTACTCTGCGGCGCCTCCTCTGCGGCGCCTCCTCTGCGGCGTTTTCTCCCCGGCCCTTTCTCTGCGGCGCGGGCGGCGTCGCTGACGGCCCGCGAGAAGACGGCCGCGAAGAGCGGCCGGAAGAGCGGCCGGAAGAGCGGCCCGGTCGTGGGGTTCTCAGAGGTCTTCGCGTGCCTCGAAGTCTTCGCGTGCCTGGAGTCTCTCGAGTTCCGGGGAGCGGGCCGGCTGCTCCAGCGGCGGCAGCTCGGGCAACGCCTCCCACGGGACCTGCATCCTGCGCAGATCCCTGCGGATCCGCTCGGCAACCCGTCTGGTGTCCCGCCGGTTCATGACCGCCCCGACGGCGGCCCCCACCATGAACGGCGTCAGACTCGGCAGGTCCCGCACCATGCGCCTGGTGATCTGCTGCCGCAGCTCGCGCCGCATCTGCCCGCCCAGGGCCGCGTCGATCGTCGACGGCTTGGTCACGTCGATCCCGCGCTCCCCGGACCAGGACCTCAGATACGCCACACTGCGCTGGGCCAGGCCACCGGGCGGCCGCAGCCCGTACACCTCGTGCAGTTCGGCTATCAGCTTCAGTTCGATCGACGCGACGCCGGTGATCTCCGCGGCCAGTTCGGTCGGCATGGCCGGCGGCACGGGCAGCATCGCCGCCGCCCCGATCCCGGCCCCGACCACTGCGGTCGCCCCCGCAGCGCCGGCGACGAGCTTGTCCGCGAGCTCCTCGGGCCCCAGGCCGGGGAACTGCCCACGGAGCGTCCTGAGGTCCCGTACGGGTATCCGGGGAGCCGTCTCGATGATCCGGTCGGTGACGTACGCCAGGCCCTCCCTGGCCCGGCTGCCGCCCTTGCGGACGCCCTTCCGGATTCCGTCCCGGACGGCGGCAGCACGGCGTCGTGCCAGGGGTGCCGGGGGATCGGCCGGCACCACAGGCCCCACCGGTGCCGCGGGGGCGTCTACCGGTTCGAGCGAGGCTGTTCCCCTACCGGAAGAGCCTCGCTCGTCGTCACGCACGCCGTGGGAGCCGGAATCCGGCTCCGAGTCCGCTCCCCAGCGCGGGAAGCGGCGCTTCCGAGGAGGGGTCGAGCCGGTCACGGCCGACCCCGCCTCAGTCGCAGTCGCGGCAGATCGGCTGACCGTTCTTCTCGCGGGCCAGCTGACTGCGGTGGTGCACCAGGAAGCAGCTCATGCAGGTGAACTCGTCCTGCTGCTTCGGCAGCACCCGGACGGCCAGCTCCTCGTTCGAGAGGTCGGCGCCCGGGAGCTCAAGGCCCTCCGCGGCCTCGAACTCGTCGACGTCCACGGCGGAGGCGGACTTGTCGTTCCGCCTGGCCTTCAGCTCTTCAAGGCTGTCGGAGTCGACGTCGTCGTCGGTCTTGCGTGGGGTGTCGTAATCCGTTGCCATTTCGCTCTCCCCCTCTGGGTGTCTGCGGGTGTCTCCAGCGCACGTAACGCGTGAGAGGCCGGACTTGTGCCCGCCTCGAGGCGGAGATTTTGCCTCACATCAAGGTCTGTTACTCAATCGACACCCAACCGGACTCCTCAAGAGTGATCGGGTTGGATGGCGAACCGGACCGTACACGGTCTCCCTGCCGCACTTCAAAGGCATCTCACCGTGTACTTCCCGTGATCAAGCCCCTGGAAAACCTGGATTTTTACGGTCTTACGGGGGCAGAAAGCGTCACGGAGAGTAGATGGCCGGAATGACATGCGTGTGATCGATCACACAGGACCACGCCGGGAGAGCGGCCCGGACATTCCGCGCAAAGCGAACACCAGCCCGGTTCGGCGGCGGGATCTCAGTCGGGGAGGGTGACCCGCATGATCAGCCCGCCTCCTTCTCGGGGCTGCGCGGTGATGTGACCGCCGTGGGCGCGCGCCACGGACCTCGCGATGGACAGGCCGAGGCCCACCCCCTTGTCGCTGCCCGTGCGCTCGGTACGCAGCCGCGTGAAGGGCTCGAAGAGGTTGTCGATCTCGTACGCGGGGACCACCGGACCGGTGTTGGAGACCACCAGGACCGCCTGGCCGTGCTGGACCTCGGTGGTCACCTCGACCCAGCCGCCCTCGGGGATGTTGTAGCGCACCGCGTTCTGGACGAGGTTCAGGGCGATCCGCTCCAGCAGCACACCGTTGCCCTGGACTACCGCCGGGGCTCGCTCACCACGGATCTCGATGCCCTTGGCCTGCGCCTCTGCGTGCACCTGGTCGATGGCCTGGGTGGCGACCTCCGCCAGGTCGACGGGCCCCCGCTCGACGATCTGGTTGTCGCTGCGGGCGAGCAGCAGCAGCCCCTCCACCAGCTGTTCGCTGCGCTCGTTGGTGGCCAGCAGCGTCTTGCCGAGCTGCTGGAGCTCGGGGGATGCCGAGGGGTCGGACAGGTGCACCTCAAGGAGCGTGCGGTTGATCGCGAGTGGCGTGCGCAGCTCGTGCGAGGCGTTGCCGACGAACCGTTGCTGGGCCGTGAAGGCCCGCTGCAGCCGCTCCAGCATGTCGTCGAAGGTGTCGGCCAGCTCCTTCAGCTCGTCATCCGGGCCGTCCAGCTCGATGCGGCGGGAGAGGTCCGAGCCGGCCACCGCGCGCGCGGTGCGGGTGATCCGGCCCAGCGGCGACAGCACGCGGCCCGCCATCGCGTACCCGAACGCGAAGGCGATCACGGCGAGGCCGAGCAGGGCCAGCAGCGAACGGCTGAGCAGGTTGTCCAGGGCGTGCTGACGTTGCTCGTTCACGCAGGCGTTCAGGGCGTTGTTGAGCTCGTCGGGCGTCGGCTGGGACGGGAGGTTGCAGCTGTTGCTGGCGACCTGGCCCGAGACGATCTTGAACGGCAGGTCGCTGCCCACGTTGAGCGCGTGCGCCGCGAAGAGGTAGATGATCGACAGCAGCAGGATGCCGGCGATCAGGAACATGCCGCCGTACAGCAGCGTGAGCCTTATCCGGATGGTCGGGCGCAGCCAGGGGAACGGCGGCTCCGGCCTCCTGGGGTCCCAGGTGGGCTTGGGCGGCGCCGTGGGCGGTGCGGGGGTCGTGGCCACAGGTATCAGATCCGGTATCCGGAGCCGGGCACGGTGACGATGACCGGGGGCTCGCCGAGCTTGCGGCGCAGGGTCATGACGGTCACGCGTACGACGTTGGTGAACGGGTCCGTGTTCTCGTCCCATGCCTTCTCCAGGAGCTGCTCGGCGGAGACCACTGCGCCCTCGCTGCGCATGAGGACCTCCAGGACCGCGAACTCCTTGGGGGCAAGCTGGATCTCCCTGCCGTCGCGGAAGACCTCGCGGCGGTTGGGGTCGAGCTTGATCCCGGCACGCTCCAGGACGGGCGGCAGCGGCACACTGGTGCGCCGGCCGAGGGCTCGCACGCGCGCGATGAGCTCGCTGAACGCGAAAGGCTTGGGGAGGTAGTCGTCGGCGCCGATCTCCAGGCCCTCCACACGGTCGCTGACGTCGCCGGACGCGGTGAGCATCAGCACGCGGGTGGGCAGGCCCAGCTCGACGATCTTGCGGCACACGTCGTCGCCGTGTACGAGCGGGAGGTCGCGGTCGAGGACGACCACGTCGTAGTCGTTGACGCCGATGCGCTCCAGGGCGGCCGCACCGTCGTACACGACGTCGACGGCCATGGCCTCCCGGCGCAGTCCGGTGGCCACCGCATCGGCGAGCAGTTGCTCGTCCTCGACGACGAGTACGCGCACGTCGCTGTCCTTCCTGTGTCCACCCGCGCGCCCGATACGGGCAGCCCGCGGGCAGGTCTGTCGTGGATGAGACCTCCATCCTGCCCTTTTCGGCCATAAACCGGCTGTAAGACAGGTCAGCGGACCGGGGCCCGCGGGCCGGGGACCCGGGAATGCGAAATTTTCTCGCGCGGTTGAGGTTTCCGCGGAAGGAAGCGGGGGGAGGACGGCTTTACACCCCGCGATCACACTCTGCATCCGGCACACCACCATGTGGTCGGCCGTCCATCGCTTCCACCACGGGCGGGCGTGGGTGTCCGGCACCGTCGCCGCCCGGCCGGGGCAGCGCTGGGCACCCAGTGGAGACGTGATCGCCCCTTCCCAGGGCACACCCCCGTGCCATCGACCCACGACCCAGGACGAGGGGGCGCAGCATGGACGCATTCACCACAGGACTTCTGCAGCGCATAAGGGCGACCGAGTCCGACCTGACGCGGGCTCGCGAGACAGGCGACGACTTCCTCGCGGATGTCGAGCAGTCGGAACTCGACGACCTGCACCGTCTCGCCGCCGAGCACGGTGTGGAGGTCGGCGCGATCCGCGTCTGATCGGCTCGCTCGGAGCGGGGCCCCGGCAGATCCAGGCCGGGGCCCCGCTTCATGTCCGTCCGGAGGGTCCGGTCCGGATCGGCCCGGCCATACGGCCGGCGCCGGCGTCGGGCGCGCGGGCGGCGGCCGGGCGTGCCGGTTGGCAGCCGGGCGTGCGGGCGGCGGCCGCCCGCACGCACGGGCGATGGGGTCGCCAAACGCGCGGGCCGGTACAGCGCCGGCCCGCTCGGCTCAGTCGTGCCATGCCCCCAGTTCGTCCAGCCGGCGCTGGAGCTGTTCGAAGAGGCCCGGCGCGGCCGCGACCGTCAAGGCCGGCGAGAGGGGCTCTCCGGGGCGGCCGCCGGTCAGGGCGCCCGCCTCGCGGGCGATGAGGTCGCCGGCCGCGTAGTCCCAGGGGTTCAGTCCCCGCTCGTAGTACCCGTCCAGACGGCCCGCCGCCACATCGCACAGGTCGATCGCGGCGGAGCCGCCCCGGCGGATGTCCCGCACCTCGGGGATCAGCCACCGGACCACCTCGGCCTGGTGGGCCTTGCGCTCGGCGAGGTAGCCGAAGCCGGTGCTCACCAGGGCGAGGCCCAGCTCGGGCGCCGGGCGCACGCGCACCGGGCGGTCGTTCAGGAACGCGCCCTGCCCGCGGACGGCCCGGAAGATCTCCCCGCGCACGGGCGCATGGACCACTCCGACGAGCGTCTCCCCCTCCTTGCGGGCCGCGATGGAGATCGCCCAGCTGGGCAGGCCGTACAGGTAGTTCACGGTGCCGTCGATCGGGTCGATCACCCACTGCACTCCGCTGCTGCCCTCGACGCTGGCGCCTTCCTCGCCGAGCAGGCTGTCCTGGGGCCTGCGGTCTGCGAGCAGTCCGGTGATCAGCTTCTCGGCGGCGATGTCCATCTCGGTGACGACGTCGATGGCGCTGGACTTCGTGGCGGCCACCCCGAGGTCCTCGGGGCGCCCGTCGCGCAGGAAGGCGCCCGCGCGGGTGGCGGCGTCCAGCGCGATCTCCAGGAGTTCGGCCTCCAGCGGGTCGGTCGGCTCGGGCTGCTCGGGCTGCTCGGTCACGGTGCTCCTCACGCGTACGGGCTGTCGGCGCCCGCGGCGGCGGGCTTGGCGGCGCGGGCGGGACAGCAGCCCACCGGGCAGACGTGGTGGCTCGGACCCAGCGCGCCCAGGGCACACGGGGTCACCCGCTGCCCGCGCTCGATCGCGGCGCGCTCCACGATCAGGTCGCGGATCGCGGCGGCAAACCGGGGGTCGGCGCCCACGGTGGCGGAGCGGCGCACCGGCAGCCCCAGCTCCTCGGCCTTCGCCGTCGCCTCCGTGTCGAGGTCGTACAGCACCTCCATGTGGTCCGAGACGAACCCGATGGGTGCCATCACCACCGCCGGGACCCCGGCGGCGTGCAGCTCTTCCAGGTGGTCGCAGATGTCCGGTTCCAGCCATGGGATGTGCGGTGCGCCCGAGCGCGACTGGTACACGAGCCGCCAGGGGTGGTCGGCTCCCGTCCGCTCGCGCACGGCGTCGGCGATCAGCCGCGCCACGTCCAGGTGCTGCCGCAGGTACGCCCCGCCGCCCCCGTGCCCCTCGGCCGGGCCGGAGGTGTCCGCCGCGGAGTGCGGGATGGAGTGGGTGGTGAAGGCGATGTGCGCGCCGGCCCGGACGTCCTCGGGCAGGTCGGCGAGGGAGTTCAGGACGCCCTCGATCATGGGCTCCACGAAGCCGGGATGGTTGAAGTAGTGCCGCAGCTTGTCGATACGCGGCAGCGGGCGGCCCTCGTCCGCCAGGGCGGCCAGGGCGGCCGCGAGGTCCTCGCGGTACTGGCGGCAGCCGGAGTACGAGGCGTACGCGCTGGTGGCGAGGACCAGGACGCGGCGGTGGCCGTCGGCAACGATCTCGCGCAGGGTGTCGGTCACATAGGGCGCCCAGTTGCGGTTGCCCCAGTAGACCGGCAGGTCGAGGCCGTGATCGGCGAAGTCCTTGCGGAGGGCGTCGAGGAGGGCGCGGTTCAGGCCGTTGATGGGGCTGACCCCACCGAAGAGGAAGTAGTGCCGCCCCACCTCCTTCAGGCGCTCCTTGGGGATGCCCCGGCCCCGCGTCACGTTCTCCAGGAACGGGACCACGTCGTCCGGGCCCTCCGGGCCTCCGAACGAGAGGAGCAGCAGGGCGTCGTACGGGCTGGCGTCGAGTGCGTCGGGCATGTCTCCGATCCTGCCACCCGCCGCCGACGACACCCCCGCCGCCCGCCCGTGCCGTCGCGGGTTCGGGGAGCGGCCGGCGGGAGCGGAGGGAGGAACCAACGGGCCCCGGCCTGTTCGAACGCTGGCGCGAACCCGATGCCCGGCATACTTTGGGCTCGCCCCGCCCGTAAGGCGCATGCCATGCTTCGCGCCTTACCGCATCTCCCGGAGACCCCGTGCCCAGCCCCTACCGTGCCCTGTTCGCCGCCCCCGGCTCCAAGGGCTTCTCCGCCGCCGGTCTCCTCGGCCGGATGCCGCTGTCGATGATGGGCATAGGCGTGGTCACGATGATCTCCCAGCGCACCGGGCGCTATGGGCTCGCCGGGGCCCTCTCGGCCACCCTCGCCCTCTCCGCCGCCGTGGCCGGCCCGCAGGCCTCACGTCTGGTGGACCGCTACGGGCAGCGGCGGGTGCTGCGCCCGGCGGCGCTCTGCACGCTGACCGCGGCCGCGGGGCTGCTGCTGGCCTCGCACCTCGCCGGGCCGGACTGGCTGCTGTTCGTCTGCGCCGCGGGCATGGGCACGGTGCCCAGCCTCGGCGCCATGGTCAGGGCCCGCTGGGCCGCGCTGTACCGGGGCACCCCTCACCTGCACGCCGCCTACTCCCTGGAGTCGGTGGTGGACGAGGTCTGCTTCATCCTCGGACCCATCATCTCCATCGGGCTGTCCACGAGCTGGTTCCCGGAGGCCGGCCCCCTCCTCGCCGCGGGATTCCTCGCGGCCGGCGTCCTGTGGCTGACCGCCCAGCGCGCCACCGAGCCCGAGCCGCATCCGCGCGAGCGGCACACCCGCGGCAGCGCGCTGCGCTCCCCCGGGCTCCGGGTCCTGGTGGCCACGTTCACGGCGACCGGAACCGTCTTCGGCGCGGTCGACGTGGTGACCGTCGCCTTCGCCGACGGGCAGGGCCACAAGGCGGCAGCCAGCGTCGTTCTGGCGCTGTACGCGGCGGGTTCCTGCGTCGCAGGCGTCGTCTTCGGGCTGCTGCGCTTCGCCGGGGAACCGCACCGCAGGTGGCTACTGGGCGTATGTGCCATGGCCGTGAGTATGATCCCCCTCCTACTGGTCGGAAACCTGCTGTCTCTGGCCGTGGCGCTGTTCGTTGCGGGCCTGTCCATCGCACCCACGATGATCACGACGATGGCCCTCGTCGAACGGCACGTACCACGCGCGCACCTGACCGAGGGGATGACCTGGGTGTCCACCGGGCTCGCGGTCGGGATCGCGATCGGCTCCTCCGTGGCCGGCCGGGTGATCGACGCGGTCGGACCGGGGGCCGGGTACGGGGTTCCGGCGGCGGCCGGGGGCGTCGCGGTCACGGTCGGTTTTCTCGGGTATCGCCGGCTGAGCAGGCCGGCTCCGCAGCGGGGAGGATCCCATGAGCACCACAGTGAGCGAGAAGAGCGGCACGTGGCGTAACTGGGCGGGGAACGTCACCGCCCGGCCCGCACGGGAGGTCACCCCCGCTTCGGTCGACGAACTCGCCGCGGCCGTGCGGAAGGCGGCCGAGGACGGCCTCACCGTGAAGGCCGTCGGCACGGGTCACTCCTTCACGGCCGCCGCCGCGACCGACGGGGTGTCGATACGCCCTCAGCTGCTCGCCGGCATCCGGCGGATCGACCGGGAGGCGGGCACCGTCACCGTCGAGGCGGGCACGCCGCTCAAGAGGCTCAACGCCGCCCTCGCGCGCGAGGGCCTGTCGCTCACGAACATGGGCGACATCATGGAGCAGACCGTCTCCGGCGCCACCAGCACCGGCACGCACGGCACCGGCCGCGACTCGGGCTCGATCGCCGCCCAGATCAAGGGGCTTGAGCTGGTGACGGCGGACGGCTCGGTGCTCACCTGCTCCGAGCAGGAGAACCCGGACGTCTTCGCGTCCGCCCGTATCGGCATAGGCGCCCTGGGCATCATCACCGCCATCACCTTCGCGGTGGAGCCGATCTTCCTGCTCACGGCCCGCGAGGAGCCGATGCCCTTCGAGAAGGTGCTGGCCGAGTTCGACGAACTCTGGTCCGAGAACGAGCACTTCGAGTTCTACTGGTTCCCGCACACCGGCAACACGAACACCAAGCGCAACAACCGCAGCGCCGGGCCCGAGCGTCCGGTCGGACAGCTGAGCAGCTGGTTCGAGGACGAGTTCCTCTCCAACGGCGTCTTCCAGGTGGCCAACTGGGTCGGCCGCGCCGTGCCCGCCACGATCCCGGCGATCGCCCAGATCTCCAGCCGCGCCCTGTCGGCACGCACCTACACCGACATCCCCTACAAGGTCTTCACTTCTCCGCGCCGGGTGCGCTTCGTGGAAATGGAGTACGCCGTCCCGCGCGAGGCCCTGGTGGACACCCTGCGCGAACTCAAGGCCATGGTCGACCGGTCGGGCCTGCGGGTCAGCTTCCCCGTCGAGGTACGCACCGCGCCCGCCGACGACATCACGCTCTCCACCGCGTCCGGCCGGGACAGCGCCTACGTCGCCGTGCACATGTTCCGCGGTACGCCCTATCAGGCGTACTTCACGGCGGCCGAGCGGATCTTCACAGCGCACGCGGGGCGCCCCCACTGGGGCAAGGTGCACACGCGCGACGCGGAGTACTTCGCCGAGGTGTACCCGCGCTTCGGGGAGTTCGCCGCCCTGCGGGACCGCCTCGACCCGGATCGCCGCTTCGGCAACGCCTACCTGCGCCGGGTGCTGGGTTCGTAGCCCGCGCGCCCGGCGCCGGACCGCACGAGAAGAAGAGGGGGACCCGAGCGAAGCGATTGGTTCCGTTTCTGGTGGTCGGGTGAGGAACGCCACGTTTGAGGGGCACGAAAGAGGCGCATCGGACGGTCAACTCGCCCCCCTTGCCAGAAGTTGGGCGGCGCGCCGACCCACGGACATGGTCCGAATGGAGTACTGTTGCGAGCCCTGGGCCCGGCCTCCCACCAGGATGTCCGGGACCTCGCTGGACCGCCGGGAGGGGGCTAGGTGCACAGGGTGACGCAGTTGGTCACTTAGCGTTGCGAACAGGTAACCGTGCCATAACGGCGATCCAGGGCCCGTGCCCGACACGCCGGGCAACTCGGCAAGGTTGTGGCAGGCTGCACCCGGGCAGGCCACACTCGACTAGCGGAAGCAGCGACGCACGTGACGTCGGCAGGCACCACCCGGGAGGTCCCCATGCCCGAACTGCGTGTCGTGGCCGTCTCCAATGACGGCACACGGCTGGTGCTGAAGGCTGCGGACAGCACGGAGTACACGCTTCCGATCGACGAACGGCTCCGCGCCGCCGTGCGCGGCGACCGTCCTCGCCTCGGCCAGATCGAGATCGAGGTGGAGAGTCATCTCCGCCCACGGGACATCCAGGCGCGGATACGGGCCGGCGCGTCCGCGGAGGAGGTCGCACAGCTCGCGGGGATCCCCGTCGACCGTGTGCGCCGCTTCGAGGGGCCGGTGCTGGCCGAACGCGCCTTCATGGCCGAACGGGCCCGCAAGACGCCCGTGCGCCGGCCCGGCGAGAACACCGGTCCACAGCTCGGCGAGGCCGTCCAGGAGCGGTTGCTGCTGCGCGGCGCCGAGAAGGACACCGTGCAATGGGACTCCTGGCGCCGCGACGACGGCACCTGGGAGGTCCTGCTGGTCTACCGGGTCGCGGGCGAACCGCACTCGGCGAGCTGGACGTACGACCCGCCCCGGCGACTCGTCCAGGCCGTCGACGACGAGGCGCGCTCGCTGATCGGCGAGTCCGACGACCTCGCGGCGCCCGAGCCGAGCTACCCCTTCGTGCCGCGGATCGCCCGCCTGCCGCGCGAGGGCCGGCTGGACCGTGCCCTGGACCGCCAGGCGGAGCGCCCGGTTCTGCCGTCGCAGTCGTCCGACCCCGCGGAGGAGAGCACCGCCGAGCGTGACTCGCTCACCAGCCTCCTGGAGGCGGTGCCGAGCTTCCGCGGCGACATGGTGGTGCCCGAGCGGCCCGCGGAACCGCAGGAGGAGCCAGCCCAGGAACCCGCGGCGGAGGAGCCCCCCGCGCCCGCGGCCTCGGCCGGCTCCGCGTACGCGGACGTCCTCATGCCGCGCACGGTCGGCAGCCACCGCGACCGTCTGGTCGGTGCGACGGACCGTCAGGCCGAGGCGGACGGGGTCCGGCCGGGCCGCAGGGCCGCGGTCCCCAGCTGGGACGAGATCGTGTTCGGGACCCGGCGCAAGAAGCAGGAGTAACCAGGCCGGGTCCACAGGTACGGGGGCCCACCCGACGACGGCGTGGCCCCCGTACCGACGCGGCGTTCACGGAGCGGGCCGACCGGTCGGCCGCCGGTGCGGTGGACAGGTCGGCCACATGCGGCGAACCCGTCGGCCACCCGTCTACTGCGGGTCCGGGCCCACCGCCACCGGACGGCTGCCGTCCGCGGACCACTCCGACCACGACCCCGCATAGAGGGCGGCCGGGATCCCCGCGATCGCGAGCGCCAGTACCTCGTGGGCCGCGGAGACACCCGATCCGCAGTACACACCGACCTCCTTGCCCTCCGCGACGCCGAGCGCCGTGAAGCGCTGCGCCAGTTCGGCGGCGGGCAGGAAGTGCCCGGACGCGGCCACGTTCTCCCCCGTCGGCGCCGACACCGCGCCGGGGACGTGTCCGCCCACGGGATCGATCGGCTCGACCTCGCCCCGGTAGCGCTCACCGGCCCGAGCGTCCAGGAGCACCCCCGTACGGGCCAGCGCCGCGGCACCGTCGGCGTCCAGGAGCCGCAACGCACCCGGCACGGGCCGGAAGTCCCCCGGGACGGCCTCCTCCGTCCCCGACGACACCGGTCCGTCCCAGGCGGCCAGCCCGCCGTCGAGCACCCGCACGTCCGGGTGACCCGTCCAGCGCAGCATCCACCACGCGCGTGCGGCGGCCCAGCACTGCCCGCCGTCGTACACGACGACCGGCCGGTCCGCGCAGACCCCGGCGGCCCGCATGGCGGCGCCGAAACGCCCCGTGCCGGGCAGCGGATGCCGTCCGGCACGCCCCGGGGGATCCGCGAGGTCGGCGTCCAGGTCCACGAAGACGGCACCGGGAATGTGCCCGGCCGCGTACTCGGCACGACCGTCGAAGGGCGCGGCGCCGGCCGTCTTCGCGGTGGTCAGCTGCCAGCGGACATCCAGGAGCGTGGGCGGTCGCGCTCCCGCCAGGTCGCTCGCGAGTTCGGATGCGGAGATGATGACCTTCATGGGGCCATCCTTGCGCACGGGGGTGGCCGCCTCGCCCAGGTCCGGCTACTCTGCTCCGCCGGACAGGTGCGATCACCCGGTGTACGGGATCGGGCACATGCCGTACGGCTGACGGACATCCCGCGGCAACCGCACCGAAGCGGACGAGAGACGGTGGATCGGTCATCCTCAGGCCGTGGGGCTGAACGGCCGCCACGAGGGCCGAGGAGAGAGTGACCATGACCGAGGCACGGGGGCCGGCCGGCCAAGACGGCACACCGCACGATCGGCACGCGCCCGGCACACCGTGCCGGGTGAGCCTGATGGTGCACGGGATGGCCGCGACCCAGGAGTTCTACCGGGCGCTGTTCGGCTGGGAGTTCCGGCCGGGACCGCGCCATCTGGGCCCCTACGTCCGGGGCGTGCTGAAGAACCACGAGGTGGCGGGCATCGGTCAGCTGCCGCCCGACCGCCATCTGCCGATCGCCTGGACGCCGTACCTCGCCTCCGACGACGTGGACGCCACCGCCGAGGCGGTACGCAGCTGCGGCGGAACGGTGGGCGTCGGCCCCCTGGACGCGGGGGAAGCGGGACGGCTGGCGATCGTCTGCGACCCGATGGGCGCGGTGTTCGGCGTCTGGCAGGCGGCCGGCCGTCCCGTCGCGGGCCTGACGGGTCGCCCCGGCACTCCGGTCTGGAACGAGCTGCTCACCTACGACACGGAGAGCGTCGCCAAGTTCTACCAGACCGTCTTCGGCTACGAGGAGGAGCCCGTGGTCTCCGCCGACGCCGACTACGTCACCCTGCACATCCAGGGCCGTCCCGTCGCGGGCATCCACGGCGTCGGTCACGCCCTGCCCCGGGACCGGGGCCCGCACTGGATGACGTACTTCCAGGTCGCGGACATCGAGGTGGCGGCCGCCCGGGTCACCGGGCTGGGCGGGCATGTCGTGCGTCCAGCGTGCCACACGGCCCTGGGCCCGGTGGTCACCGTGACCGACCCGGAGGGCGCGACGTTCTCGGTGGTCAGCCGGCCCGGCTGAGCCCTCGGGTGAATCCACGGGGCGTCATGTGGACGGCACCGGGAGCACTTCAGGGGAGGGGGCCGCCGCGCGGGCGGCCGCCGTCATACGGCGCCGGCGATGGCGACGGCACAGGACTTCGCAGCCGATGTCACCCGCCGACCGCGCCGGCGGTTCCGCAAGGACACCGCGCTCATCGTGGACGGCGCCCTCGTGCCCACCCGCGACCGCTCGATAGCCGTGCAGTCCCAATACCACGGCTACTCCACCGCCCACCAGGTCGTCATCGACGCCGACACCCGTCCGGTCGTCGCGGCCGGCCGGCCCTTGCCCGGCAACCGGCACGACTCCCGGGGCTGGGAGGAATCCGGCGCCAGGGCCGCCGCCGACGCCACGATGACGATCGCCGACGGCGGCTGCCGAGGCACTGGCCTGGTCATCCCGCGCCGTCGACAGAAAGAGAGAACTTCGGTGACCCGGCAGTGACCTGTGTTGATCGCCTGTCGGGGGCCGCTGTCCAGCGTCGATCCAGCATGCGGCGGACACCGGGCCGGGCCCGTCCGGAACCGCGCCACGGGTCCGGACGGCGACGGCCTTCCGGACCCGCGGCCGGGGTCAGCGGCGTCTCACGGCTCGTCGTGCCCCTGCTTCTGCCGCGCGCATCCTGCCTCCGGTGCCGGCGCCAGCTCCTGTACGGCGGAGCGGGGCACCCACCCGGACCGGCCGGTCCGGACGTCACGGACGCGGGCCTCGGAGCCCCGCGCGTCGAGGACGACCGCTTGTTCCCCCGCGGGGAGCAGCCGGCCGCCGAGCCGGACCCGGCAGACCGGGGCCGGACCGACCAGGTGGACGGTGCCGCGCAGGTAGAAGTCGTCGACCCAGCCCTGAACGGACGCGCCGTCGACGGTGCGCACCTGGAGCAAGCTGCCGCTCACCGACAGGACCCGGGCCAGGACGCCGTCCTTCACCTGCGCGACCGGGGTCCGGTCGCCCGGCTGCCGGTACAGGGCGACCCGTGCGGTGGCGACAAGCCCGTGGTCGTCCCGCCCGCTGATCAGCACCAGCCGGCCGTCGCCGCTCAGGGGGCCGGCGGGCACGTGCCGGGCTGTGGCGAGGAAAGCGGTCCCGACGGCGGCGGCGACCAGGGCCAGGGCGCCCACCGCCACCCGGATGGTCAGGGCTCTCACGGGCAACTCGTCGGGTTGGCGGTGCCCTTGGTGACGTTGGAGGAAATGGTGCCGCACCATGTTCCGCCGTCTCCGGCACGGTGGAAGACCTTGTCGTACTGCGTCGAGCCGAGCGAGTACGAGTAGGTGTCGTAGACGGTCTCCACGCCCCCGACGATCTTCAGGAACCGTACGGATTCCGAGCCGGTGTTGTTGAGGAACCCGGAGGCGAAGTCCATCACCCACCGGCCCCCGGCCGGGATGGTCGTGCCCGACGGGATCTGCTTGGGCGAACCGCCGCCGCCGGCGACATCGTCGATGTAGTAGCCGCTGACGTCCACCGTGCTCGCGGTCGGGTTGTACAGCTCCACCCACTCGGTTCCGGAGGAGGGCGCCATCAGGAACTCGTTGACCTTCACCTGGGTGGGGTCCCCGGCGCCGCCGCCGGAGCTGCCCGAGGTGGTGTACGTGCGGGTGCCCGCGTCGTAGTCGACGGTGAAGCCGGCTCCGCTGTTGCTGGTGGCGAGGTGCACGGTTCCGTTGTGGTTGAAGGTGCCGGAGTAGTCGATGGCCGCGCCGGTCGCGTCGGTGGTGTCGCAGGGGTTGTTGGCAAGGTAGATGTCCGCGCCGACGCTGCGGAAGGCGTTCAGGGTGCGGTTGCCCGGATGCCCATAGGAGTTGACGCCGCAGGAGATGAAGCCGACCTGCGGGTGGGTGGAGTTCACATAGGCGTCGGAAGAGGAGTGCGCGGAGCCGTGGTGGTTGGCGCGCAGTGCGTTGACCGCGCCCATCTTCGACGCGAGCAGGCTCTCGATGTTGTTGTAGGTGTAGCCGTTGGCGCTGACGGAGTACTCACCGTCGCTGTCGCCTGCGGTGGCGTAGGCGAACGGCCCCCAGGTGGTGCGCAGTGCGATCGAGTAGTCGTTCTCGCTCGGCGGGGTGGCGTCCGCGCTGTGGTCGCCGCTGACCGGGGTGGTGCCGTCGGCCTGCATGACGTCCTTGCCGTTGGCCTCGACGACGTTGGAGGCGACGCCGGTGCCGAGGTCGAGCGACGGCCACGGGTTCGCGTTGGTGATGCGCAGGACCTTGCCGTCGATGTTGGCGCGGTCGGCCTGTCCCGAGGGTCCGTAGAGCCAGCAGATCCACCGTTTGGCGGTCAGGGAGGTGGTGCCCGCGTTGTGCCAGGCGGTCTCGGTGCTGGGCGCGGCGGACGTGCCGACGTCGCAGTCGTTGTCGCCGTTGGTGTCGGTCCACACGCCGCCGTCGTGGTCCAGCAGCTGCCCGACGGTGAAGCCGAGGCCGCCGGAGGAGAGCGGGGTCAGCAGCTGGTAGAGGCCGTTGCCGTACTTGGTGGTGTCATTGGGGTTTGCGGCGTAGCCGATGTGGTCGAGGTGCTGGTGGGAGGCCATCACGTAGTCCAGGTGCACCGGCCCGGAGGATATGCCGCATATGGAGCGTATCTCGGAGGCAACGCGCGTAGCGTTTGTGTTCGTGCCGGTGGAGTTGAACGCGGTCTCGCCGAGGTCGATGAGCAGCGTGCGGCCGGTCGGGCCCACGACGAGCTGTGAGTCGCCCTGGTTGACGTCGAACCAGTAGACGTTGAGCTCACCGTGGCGCCATGTGCCCGCGGTGGAGCAGTGCGGCGCGTCCGGCACGGCCGCAGAAGCGGTGTGGGGACTCAGAAAGGCGCTGGCGACCGTGAACACGGTTGCCAGAAAGAGGGGTATCAGGATACGGCGTCTGCGCACAGGGGGATCCTCCCAAGTTCGGGTCGACGACGCGGCCGATCGCAGCGGTCGCCGGAGAATACAGTGCCCGCCAACGCCTCTGAACAGACGGGGCGTTACTTCTCTGCGTCCATCGACTGAAGTCGGTGCGCGACGCCCCTTGCGTGAGACGCGGCCTCTGCGGACGATGCTCCCGGTCCGGCTGTCGCGAGCACTACGACACCTGACGCGAACTCAAAAGATCCCGCGCCGGTCACGAGAACGCTGCCATCGCACCCGGCTCTTGAACGTTCCGGAGAGCGCCTCCGAACGCGACGCCTGGTCTCGGCCACCGAGCCTGCCTCCACGAGGTCCTCAGCCGACACAGGACGACAAGTCGGCCGTGCGACATCTCCGCAAGGGAAGCGTCAGCGCCGAGAAGATTCCGGTCCGCGGCCCCGCCCCACAGCACATGCCTCAGCCCCCAGCCCAGCGGGATTCGAGTTCGAACACTCTCCACAGGATCACCGTGGACGTCCCCCAGGACTCGACCCCGCGGCCAGGGCCACCCTCCCGAGCCCACGGCCCAGAGCCTCCCGCTCCCCCATGACCGGCGCGGCCGGCAAGCAGGTCTGACGCGCTTCTCGCCGGCCGGAGGTCATGTGGCGGTGACCGGCAGCACGTCCGGCGAGAGCGCCGCCGCCCGCGCCGCGGCGCTCGTCATCCGCCTGCGGTGATGACGCCGGCACAGCACCTCATACCCGACCTCCGCCGCCGACCGGGCCACGTCGCCCACGACGACCTGCTCCCCCTCGACGACCATCTCCCCACCCACGGTGCGCGCATTGTGCGTGGCCCGGGCACCGCACCAGCACATCGCCTCCACCTGCAGCGTCTCCAGGCGGTCGGCAAGTTCGATCAGACGCTGGGAGCCGGGGAAGAGCCTCGTGCGGAAATCGGTGGTGATGCCGAACGCGAAGACATCCAGCTCCAAGTCGTCCACGACCCGGGCCAGTTGGTCGATCTGCCCGGACAGCAGGAACTGTGCCTCGTCCACGATCACGTAATCGACCCGGCCGCCCCGGGACAACCGCTCCACCACATACCCGTACAGATCAAGCCCCGGCCCGGCCTCCACCGCATCGGTCACCAGCCCCAGACGCGACGACAGCTTGCCCTCACCCGCACGGTCGTCACGCGTGAAGATCAGACCCTGCAGACCACGCGCCGTTCGATTATGTTCGATTTGTAGCGCCAAAGTTGACTTTCCACAGTCCATCGTCCCCGAGAAGAACACCAATTCGGACATCAGGCCAGAGGAACCTTTCGGACCAAACGAACAGAAAGGGCGCTGTCGACACAGACGACCTCGCCGCCGGTCGACGTGACACGACCCGCGCCATGGGCAGCCGACGGCGCATACCCAAGAGAGTCGGTTGGCTTCCCGCAGTCCACCGTTCCGGAGGAGAACACCAGCTCGGGCATGAGGAGTCGAGGACCTTTCGGAGCGGAGCCAGAGGCGTGCGGGGGCATCGTGAGCGTACTGGGCCGCGGGAGGCGTGGCGCGCTCAGGTGCGGACTTCCAGCAGCGGCACCAGCTGTTCCACGGGCGTCAGCGACCCGTGGTTGCCGACCATCGCCGACTCCTTCGGCTCCCGCTCGGACGCGATGATCAGCACGTCGTCATAGGCGGCCGCGACCACGTCCCCGATGCGCGCGTACACCCGTTCGTCGACGTGCGGGCCGAACCAGCCCGCCGCGATCGCCTCGTCCCGCGAGGCCACCCAGAATTGCTCACCGAGGACTTCCCGCCAGCAGGTCAGGACGTCGTTCTCGGCGCCCGGCAGGGCGTAGACGTGCCGGGCACGCCCCTCACCGCCCAGCAGGGCCACTCCGGCACGCAGCTCCCAGTCCTGGTCGAAGTCGATGCGGTGCCGCTCGTCGAACGGAACGTCGATCATCCCGTGGTCGGCGGTGACGTACAGGGCGGTGCGCGGCGGCAGCTGCTCGGCCAGGCGCTGCGCAAGCCGGTCGACGTACATGAGCTGGCCGCGCCAGGCGTCCGAGTCCACCCCGAACCGATGGCCGGCACCGTCGAGCTCGGAGTAGTAGGTGTAGACGAGCGAGCGGTCGCCTGCGGCCAGTTGCTCGGCCGCCAGATCCATGCGGTCCTCGCCGGTCAGCCGCCCGTGGAACGTTCCGCCGCTCAGCGCGACCTTGGTCAGCGGGGTGTTCTCGAAGGCCGGGGAGGACACCTGCGCCGTGTGGACACCGGCCGCGTCGGCGAGCTGGAAGATCGTCGGGTGCGGCTGCCAGGCGCGCGGCGAGGTCCACGGCTGCCAGCGGAGCTGGTTCATCAGCTCGCCGGTCTCCGGGTTACGGACGGTGTAGCCGGGCAAGCCGTGTGCCCCGGGCGGAAGACCGGTGCCGACGCAGGCGAGCGAGGTCGCGGTGGTCGCCGGATAGCCCGCGGTGATCGGGCGTCCGGTGCCGCCGCGGGAGGACGCCAGGAGCGAGGACATGAAGGGGGCGTCGCCGGGGTGCGCCTTCAGCTGCAGCCAGCCGAGCCCGTCGACCAGGAAGACGCAGGCCCGGTCGGCGGCGGCCAGTTCCGATATGCCGGCGGTCCGCCCCGGTACCCCCATGCCCGCGGCGAGGGTGGGCAGCAGGTCGGCCAGCGAGCCGGTGCCGTACTCGGGGACGGGCGCGGAGCCGACGGCGAGCGGCTCCGGGTGGTGGTCCCAGGTGGGCAGTGCCATCAGCGGGTGAGGTCCGCGGTCGCTTCGGAGAGGGACTGCGCGAAGGCGAGCGCCTGGCGCACCGTCTCCGGACCGTCGCCGGCCTCGCTGACGCGGAGGCTGAGGTCGTCCGCCGTCGAACTGCCCGTGTAACCGTGGTCCGCTTCGCAGTTGGGGTCGCCGCAGGCGGCGGGCTCCAGGTCGATGCGGGAGACGGCGCCCCAGCCGATGGTCAGGACGACCTCGCGGGGCAGCGTGCCCGGCGTGTACGACTCCGGGTGGGCGACGACGCGGCTGACGACGACCGACGAGATCCGGCCGAGCTTCACCGATTCGGTGGATGTCGTCGCGTACGGGGTCGGGGAGGTGTCGTCCGCGGCCTGCTCGTCTGTGTGGCTGACGATGAAGCGGTTGCCGGTGAGGACCAGCACGGTCACATGCCGGCGCACCTCGTTCGCGTCGAAGGTCGTCTCCTGGTGGACCAGATACGACCGGATGGGCTCGCCGCCCACGGCGGCCTCCACCGCCTCGGCCACGAGAGCCGGGTAGTAGCCGCTGCGCTCGATCGCCGCGCGCAGCCCCTGGGTCGTCGTACTGGTCTTGGCCATGACGTCCATCCTAGTCCGTGGGCCGGACCACTCCGGGACGGTCATGGGCATCCGGGCTGTTCGAACGGCGGGGCCGTGCACGGCGCCGCGGGCGGGCGCCGGAGACCGGTCCGTCAGTACACGGGGAGCGTCCTCGGGCCGAGGTCGTCGCGGGCGGGCGGGGGCCCGAGCCGCACGGTGGCGCCGAGGACGCTCAGGCCGTGGGGGGCGACGACCACGGGCTCCAGGGTGACCGCGACGACCTCCGGGTGGTCGTCGACCAGCCGGGACACGCGCAGCATCAGCTCCTCGAGGGCGGATGTGTCGACGGGGTCGGAGCCGCGCCAGCCGAACAGGAGCGGGGCCGTCCGGATCGATCGCACCAGGGAGGCGGCCTCGCGGTCCGTGACCGGGATCAGCCGGTGCGCCGTGTCGCCGAGGAGCTGGGAGGCGGCCCCGGCCAGCCCGAACGACAGCACGGCACCGGCGGCGGGGTCGATGACGGCCTGGATGAGGATGTCGACGCCGCGCGGCGCCATGGCCTGGACGACCGGCCGGATCTCCTCGGGCGCCCCGAACAGCTCGGTCAACTCGGCGTAGGCGCGCCGCAGTTGTTCCTCGTCGGCCAGCTCCAGGCGAACCCCGCCCAGGTCGGCGCGGTGCCGCAGATGGGGAGCGGTCGCCTTCAGCGCCACCGGGTAGCCGATCGCGCGGGCGGCGCCGACGGCGGTCTCGGGCGTGGGTGCCGGCAGCGCCTTGCGCACCTGGATGCCGTAGCGCGCGAGCAGGTCGCAGGTCTCGTCCGTGCCCAGGGTCGGCCCCTCGTCGCGTGCGAGCAGCCAGCCGATCAGCTCGGCGGCTCCCTTCTCGTCGATGTCGTCGTACTCGGGCACCTTGCCCGGCTCGGCGGCCTCGCGCCGCCACTGGGCGTACTCGACGGCTTCCGCGAGGGCCCTGACGGCGCGCTCGGCGGCGGGGTAGGCGGGGATGAGGCGGGCGCCGGGCGGTGCCACCGGGGGGATCGGCCGCTCCGCGGGGCGCGCGACATCGCTCCGCTGGGCCTGCGGTGATGTGCCGGTCGCCGCGGACAGCGCCCCCGCGATCCCGCCCATCTCGACGTGCACCACGAGGACCGGCTTGGCGGGGGCTGCCGCCGCGGCCGACCGGAGCGCCTCCGCCAGGGCCGCGTCCTGGGGGGAGTTCTCGCCGACCGCCGGTATCGCCGTCACGATGACGGCGTCGCACGAGTCGTCGGCCAGCGCCGCCGACAGCGCCCGGTGGAAGTCCCCTGCCGTGGCCGCCGTCGTCAGGTCCAGCGGCCGCGACGGCCGCAGCCCCTCAGTCAGGCACGCGTCGTACGTCAGCAGGCCCAGCGACTCGGAGTTCCCGAGGATGGTCACCCGCGGTCCCGCGGGCAGCGGCTGACGGGCCAGCAGCAGTCCCGTGTCCACCAGTTCGGTGATCGTGTCCACCCGGAGCACGCCGGCCTGCCGGAGCAGGGCGGACACCGTGGCGTGCGGCAGCCGTGTGGCCCGTACGGCGTGGCCCTGCGGCGCGCCCCCGTGCCGTGCTCCCTGCACGACGACCAGCGGCTTGGCCGCGGCCGTCCGGCGCGCGAGGCGGGTGAACTTGCGCGGGTTGCCGATGGACTCCAGGTACATCAGGGCGACGTCGGTGTCCGGGTCGTCGTACCAGTACTGCAGGACGTCGTTGCCCGACACATCCGCCCGGTTCCCGGAGGAGACGAAGGTCGACACGCCCGTGACCCCGGTGACGCCTCCCCCGCGCCGCTGCAGCCGCGACAGCAGCGCGATCCCGATGGCCCCGGACTGCGCGAAGAGGCCGATGCGTCCCGGGCGCGGCATCTCGGGCGCGAGGGACGCGTTGAGCCGGACCGACGGCGAGGTGTTGATGATCCCGAAGGCGTTCGGCCCGATGATCCGCATTCCGTACGACCGGGCCTGGCGCACCAGTTCCCGCTGCCGCAGGCGTCCCTCCTGACCGCTCTCGGCGTACCCGGCGGAGACGACCACGAGCCCCTGCACCCCGTGCTCGCCGCACTCGGCGACGACCTCGGGAACGCGCTGCGCGGGTACGGCGACGACGGCGAGGTCGACCGGCTCGGCGATGTCGCGGACGGAGCGGTGGGCGGGGACTCCGTCGAGTGCCTTCTGCCCTTCGGCGAACGCCGTGTTCACCGCGTACAGGCGGCCGGTGAAGCCGGCGTCCCGGAGATGGTCGAGGATGCTGCGGCCCACTCCCCCGGGCGTGCGGCCCGCGCCGATGACGGCGACCGAGCCGGGCGCGAGCAGCCGCTTCACCGACCGCGCCTCGGCCCGCTGCTCCCGCGCGCGCTGCACGGCGAGCGACCGGTCGGTGGGCTCCAGGTCGAACTCCAGCCGGACGACGCCGTCCTCGAAGCTGCGCCTCTGCTGGTACCCGGCGTCCGTGAACACCTTGATCATCTTGGTGTTGGCGGGCAGCACCTCGGCGGTGAACCGGCGGATGCCGCGCTCCCGGGCCACCGCCGCGATGTGTTCGAGGAGGGCCGACGCGACGCCGCGGCCCTGGTGCGCGTCCTGGACCAGGAAGGCGACCTCGGCCTCGTCGGCCTGCCCCGAGGCGGGCCGGCCGTCGGCGCCGATGCGGTCGTACCGCACGGTTGCGATGAACTCGCCCGCCACCGTCGCCGCGAGTCCCACCCGGTCCACGAAGTCGTGGTGGGTGAAGCGGTGGACGTCCTTGGCGGACAGGCGGGGGTACGGCGCGAAGAAGCGGTAGTACTTCGACTCGTCCGAGACCTGCTCGTAGAAGCTGACGAGGCGCTCGGCGTCGTCGGCGGTGATGGGCCGGATGCGCGCGGTGCCGCCGTCGCGCAGCACCACATCGGCCTCCCAGTGGGCGGGATACTCGTGCCGGTCCGACGCGATCTGCATGGGCCCCAGAGTAAGGCTCGCGTGTGACAACGGCGCGAGGCAGTCTGGGGGAACCGGTCCGGGGCCGCTCCGGACACGACCGGCGCCCCTTCCGGGCGCACCTCACGGTATGGGAAACTGGTCTAGACAACATTGACACCTGAAGGGCAGCAACACATGGCTGAGCGCCGCGTCAACGTCGGCTGGGCCGAGGGCCTCCACGCCCGCCCCGCCTCCATCTTCGTCCGGGCGGCCACGGCCTCCGGCGTCCCCGTGACGATCGCCAAGGCCGGCGGCAACCCCGTCAACGCCGCGTCCATGCTGGCGGTTCTCGGTCTGGGCGCCCAGGGCGGCGAGGAGGTCGTGCTCGCCTCCGAGGCGGAGGGTGCGGACGCCGCGCTGGACCGCCTGGCCAAGCTGGTCGCCGAGGGGCTGGAGGAGCTTCCCGAGACCGTCTGACCCTTCACTCCCCGCGGCGCGTCAAAGCCGCGTCGGCCTTCGGGGCGGACGCGGCTACGACGCGTCCGCCCCGAAGGCCGCGAACCGCACCGCCGGCACCACCGCGCACGGCACATTCCGCAGGGTGCGCAAAAAATCCGCGAGCCACGCACGAATCGCACACTTGGTTTTTCCGCGACACGCGAAAAACGGGCAGCCGAAATAGGACCCGCCGAATATCACTCTCTTTGTATACGGCGCCCGTGTTAATTCCGCAGTCCTGAGATGTTTACGGCTTGTTGCGAAGTCCTCACACGGTCCGTCCGGTCTCCCGTGCCCGGGAAGCGGAGGCGGTGCGCGGCGGTCGCACGCTCGGTGTGCAGCGCCGTGAGGGCCCGCGCCCGCTCGCCGTCCCCACGCGCGACGGCGTCGACGATGCCGCCGTGTTCCGCCCAGGACTCCACGGGGCTGGCCGGCGCCTCCACCGTGTACATCCAGGCGATCTTGTGCCGCAGTTGGGCGAGCGTCGACGTCAGCGCCGGGCTCCCGCATGCCTGTGCGAGCGTCTCGTGGAACCAGCCGCCCAGTGAGCGCAGATCGTCGCTGCTGCCCTTCCTGGCCCGCTCCTGCCCCAGCCTGACCAGCCCCCGCAGCACCTTCAGATGGGCCTCGGTGCGCCGCTGGGCGGCCCGCGCGGCCCCGAGCGGCTCCAGCAGCATCCGCATCTCCAGGAGGTCGGCGGCCTCCCGCTCGGTGGGTTCCGCCACGCACGCGCCGGCGTGCCTGCGGGTGACGACGAAGCCCTCGGCCTCCAGCGTGCGCAGGGCCTCGCGCACGGGGACGCGCGAGACACCGTAGCGACGTGCGAGGAGTTCCTCGGTGAGCCGGCTGCCCCGCTCGTAGACACCCGCGACGATGTCATCACGGATCGCCGTGCATACCGAGTGCGCCGGAATACGCATGTCCGACCTCCGCCTTAATCCCCGTGAAACGTCGCCGATTGACGCGTGTTCAACCGACTCTATTGCAGTCGGCCGGAATTTCCGACGGCGGGCCGGAATCCATGTATATTTTTTGGACAGCCGCTCTTGGAAACGACGATGACCCCGGCTCGCCGGCCGGGGCCATCGGGCACCCGCACCCCTTCCGGGGCGCGCGGTCAGACGTTCACACCGTGCGCCCGGAGGTAGGCGACGGGGTTGATGTCCGAGCCGTACTCCGGGCTCGTACGGGCCTCGAAGTGCAGATGCGGCCCGGTCACGTTGCCGGTGGCCCCGGAGAGGGCTATCTGCCGGCCGGGGGTGACCCGCTGGCCCACAGAGACACCGATGGACGACAGATGGCCGTACTGCGTGTAGGTGCCGTCGTTCATCCTGATGACGATCTGGTTGCCGTACGCGCCGGCCCAGCCCGCCTCGACGACGGTACCGGCGCCGACCGCGTGCACGGGCGTACCCGTGGCGGCGTGGAAGTCGATGCCGGTGTGGGTGCCGGAGGACCACAGGGAGCCGCCGGTGCGGTAACCGGTGGAGACGTACGAGCCGTAGACCGGCGCCACGTACGCGGTCAGGCGCCTGCGCTCGGCCTCACGGGCGGCGCGCTCCTTGGCCGCGCGCTCCTTCGCGGCCTTCTCCGCGGCCCTCCTGCGCGCGGCCTCCTCGGCCTTCTTGTGCTCGGCGGCCTGCTTCTGGGCGGCGGCCTGGGCGTCGATCTTCTCGGCGACCGAGTGGCCGAGCATGACGGCCTGCATCAGTCCGGTCTGCTCGACGGGGTTGCCGGCCGCGAGCGCGGGGGCGGACAGGGTGCCGATGACACCGGTGGTGGTGAGCGCCGCGACGCCCATGGCGTTCGTGGTCGTGCGCTTCACGCGGCTCGGACGGCGGTGCTTCCCGGTGGCGCAGGTGAACGCCATGAAGTGACTGGTCCTTTCCTTCCCTCTCGCCTACCGGGTTAGCTGACGGGTTCGGAGCAGGAAGGTCTCCTACGGGCAGGACCCGATTCACCCCAGGGACTGCGGTGGGTCCCCGGCTCCCCTGGCTCGCGCCGTGCGGGGACTCGGCGATGACTGTCCGGTGCCGCGGACGCGGCCTACTGCCTGACGGACAGCCGGGCAGACGCTAAGCGGGCCCCGATTCCCGCGACAAACCGAGCAGGGGATTTGTAGCGCATCCCACAGGGCAGAAGGGCAGCCTCCATGGCAATGCGGACAAATCTCCGACGGCAGGGCCCCGGTGACTGTGTGGTCACCGGGGCCCCTCGGACACCGCTGCCGTGCGCGCGTGTCCCCTCATGGCTGCACGCGCGCGTGCCCGCCGTTCTACTCGGCCGCTACGACGCTCACTTCACCGATGCCGAGCGCCCTGACCGGCTCCGCGATCTTCGCGGCGTCGCCCACCAGGACGGTCACCAGACGGTCCACCGGGAAGGCGCTCACGACCGCGGCCGTGGCCTCCACCGTGCCCGTGGCGGCGAGCGCCTGATACAGCGCCGCCTGGTAGCCGTCCGGAAGGTGCTGCTCGACCTGGTCGGCGAGCGTGCTCGCGACGGCCGCCGCGGTCTCGAACTTGAGCGGCGCCACCCCCACCAGGTTCTGCACGGCGACATCGCGTTCGGCGTCCGTCAGCCCCTCGGCGGCGAGGGTGCGCAGCACCTTCCACAGGTCGTCGAGCGCCGGGCCGGTGTTGGGCGTGTCGACGGAGCCGCTGATGGCCAGCATCGCGGCACCGGTGCCGTCCGGCGCGGAGCGCAGCACCTGGCCGAACGCCCGCACACCGTAGGTGTAGCCCTTCTCCTCGCGCAGGACGCGGTCCAGGCGGGAGGTGAGGGTGCCGCCGAGGCAGTACGTGCCGAGCACCTGCGCGGGCCACACGCGATCGTGGCGGTCGGCACCGACGCGGCCGATGAGCAGTTGCGTCTGGACGGCGCCGGGGCGATCCACGATGATCACCCGGCCGGTGTCGTCGGCGGTCACCGGCGGCACCGGGCGCGGTTTGGCGGGCTCCCCCGTCCAGGCGCCGAGCGTCTCGCCGAGCAGCGCGTCCAGGTCGACCCCGGTGAGGTCGCCGACCACGACGGCGGTGGCCGTCGCGGGCCGTACGTGCCGCTCGTAGAAGGCGCGGACGGCCGCGGAGTCGATGCGCTCGACCGTCTCCTCGGTGCCCTGGCGCGGGCGCGACATGCGCGAGGCCGCGGGGAACAGCTGCCTGGACAGTTCCTTGGCGGCGCGACGGGCCGGGTTGGCGGTCTCGTGCGGGATCTCGTCGAGGCGGTTGCGCACCAGGCGCTCGACCTCGCTGTCCGCGAACGCCGGCGACCTCAGGGCGTCGGCGAGCAGCCCGAGCGCCTTCGGGAGGCGGGAGACGGGCACTTCGAGGGAGAGGCGGACGCCGGGGTGGTCGGCGTGCGCGTCGAGGGTGGCGCCGCAGCGCTCCAGCTCGGCCGCGAACTCCTCGGCGGAGTGCTTGTCTGTGCCCTCGGAGAAGGCGCGCGCCATGATCGTGGCGACGCCGTCGAGACCGGCCGGCTCGGCGTCCAGGGGCGCGTCGAGGAGCACCTCGACGGCGACGACCTGCTGGCCGGGGCGGTGGCAGCGCAGCACCGTCATGCCGTTGTCGAGCGTGCCGCGCCCGGGGGCCGGGAACGCCCACGGCCTGGCCTCGCCGGGCTGGGGCTGCGGGTGGAAGTCCATGGTCGCGAGCTCGGTCACTTCTGCGACTCCTCGTCGTTGCGGTTGCCTTCGAGGGCAGTGCTTTCAGCGGCTTCCTCGGCCTCGGCCGCGACCGGCTCGTACACGAGCACCGCGCGGTTGTCGGGGCGCAGCCGGGTCTGGGCGACCGCCTGCACCTCCTCCGCGGTGACGTCGAGCACGCGCTGGACGGCGGTCAGGGCGAGCTGGGGGTCGCCGAAGAGCACGGCGTAGCGGCACAGTTCGTCGGCGCGGCCCGCGACCGTGCCGAGTCGGTCCAGCCACTCACGCTCCAACTGGGCCTGGGCGCGCTCCATTTCCTCGGCCGTGGGGCCCTGCTCGGCGAACCGGGCGAGCTCCTCGTCGATGGCCGCCTCGATGACGGGCACCTCTACGTCGCCGGAGGTCTTCACATCGAGCCAGCCCAGGGACGGCGCTCCGGCCAGCCGCAGCAAACCGAACCCGGCGGCGACCGCGGTGCGGTCCCGCCGTACCAGCCGGTTGTAGAGGCGGGAGGACTCACCGCCGCCGAGGACGGTGAGCGCGAGGTCGGCCGCGTCGCACGCGCGCGTGCCGTCGTTCGGCAGCCGGTAGGCGGCCATCAGGGCACGCGCCGGGACCTCCTCCTCGACGACCTCACGCAGCTGCGAGCCGATGATGTCCGGCAGCGAGCCGTCGCGGGGCGCGGGCTTGCCGTCGTGCGCGGGGATGGACCCGAAGTACTTCTCCACCCAGGCGAGGGTCTGCCGCGGGTCGATGTCGCCGACGACGGACAGGACGGCGTTGTTGGGCGCGTAGTAGGTGCGGAAGAACTCCCGCGCGTCCTCCAGGGTGGCCGCGTCCAGGTCCGCCATCGACCCGATCGGCGTGTGGTGGTAGGGGTGGCCCTCCGGGTAGGCGAGCGCGGTCAGTTTCTCGAAGGCGGTGCCGTAGGGGACGTTGTCGTAGCGCTGGCGGCGCTCGTTCTTCACGACGTCCCGCTGGTTCTCCATGGACTCGTCGTCGAGGGCGGCGAGCAGCGAGCCCATGCGGTCGGCCTCCAGCCACAGGGCGAGCTCCAGCTGGTGGGCCGGCATGGTCTCGAAGTAGTTGGTGCGCTCGAAGCTCGTCGTACCGTTGAGCGAACCGCCGGCGCCCTGCACCAGCTCGAAGTGGCCGTTGCCCCTGACCTGGGCCGAGCCCTGGAACATCAGGTGCTCGAAGAGGTGGGCGAGGCCGGTGCGGCCCCGGACCTCGTGGCGCGAGCCGACGTCGTACCAGAGGCACACCGCCGCGACCGGGGTCAGGTGGTCCTCGGAGAGCACCACGCGCAGGCCGTTGGACAGGCGGTGCTCGGTCGCTGTCAGGCCGCCGGAGCCTGCCTCGGCTGTGGCCGTGTGACCCATGGGCATGTACGTCCCTTCGATCGCGGAAACTGTCGGGGAAACCGCGGTTTCCTGCCGGTCCTGTCACTGTATGCAAGCGTGCGCGCGGGTGGCCAAGTTCCCGTGCGCCGTACGCCGAGAGCGAGACCAGGATTACGGGGGGTGGAGGACGAGCACACGGTTGACGCGGCGCGGGCACCGGTTGCCGTCGTCCGGACGCCGGACCCCGGACGGCAGACCGGGACGCCGAACCCCGGACGGCGGACCGCCGGGCAGCAGGGGACCACGGGCGGCAGAGGGCCACGGGCGCGACCGTCCCGCGGCTGCTTCCGCGGGGCGCCGGGACGGGCGGGTGCGCCGCCGTCGGCACCGGATCCCCGGCGGCCGTGGGCTCCGTGCGGGGCCCCCCGGCCCGGGGCTCCCGGGGGAGCCGGTCACACGTTGTCGGTGCGGCGGTCCACAATGGTCCGCGTCAGATTCCGTTCATGCCCAGCGCAGAACTGTGAAGGAGCCGGCAGCAATGGCCCGCCGCAGCACGAGGACCCCGCCGCCCGGCGACTCGTACGAGGAGAAGATCCTCGACATCGACGTCGTCGACGAGATGAAGGGCTCCTACCTCGAGTACGCGTACTCGGTCATCTACTCCAGGGCCCTGCCGGACGCCCGCGACGGCCTCAAGCCGGTGCACCGGCGGATCGTGTACCAGATGAACGAGATGGGTCTGCGCCCCGACCGCGGCTATGTGAAGTGCGCCCGTGTCGTCGGCGAGGTCATGGGCAAACTGCACCCGCACGGCGACGCGTCCATCTACGACGCCCTGGTGCGCATGGCACAGCCCTTCTCCATGCGCGTCCCGCTGGTCGACGGCCACGGCAACTTCGGCTCGCTGGGCAACGATGACCCGCCGGCCGCCATGCGGTACACCGAGTGCCGTATGGCCGAGGCCACAAGCCTGATGACCGAGTCGATCGACGAGGACACCGTCGACTTCTCACCCAACTACGACGGTCAGGAGCAGGAGCCCGAGGCCCTCCCGGCCGCCTTCCCGAACCTCCTGGTGAACGGCGCGTCGGGCATCGCGGTCGGCATGGCCACGAACATGCCGCCGCACAACCTGCGCGAGGTGATCGCGGCCGCCCGCCACCTGATCAGGCATCCGAACGCGGACCTGGACGCCCTGATGAAGCACGTCCCGGGACCCGACCTGCCCACGGGCGGCCGCATCGTCGGCCTGTCCGGCATCCGCGACGCGTACGGGACGGGCCGCGGCACCTTCCGGATCCGCGCCACCGTCGCCGTGGAGGACGTGACGGCGCGCCGCAAGGGCCTGGTCGTCACGGAGCTGCCCTTCACGGTCGGCCCGGAGAAGGTGATCTCCAAGATCAAGGACCTGGTCGGGTCGAAGAAGCTGCAGGGCATCGCCGACGTCAAGGACCTCACCGACCGTGAGCACGGCCTGCGCCTGGTCATCGAGATCAAGAACGGCTTCGTGCCCGAGGCGGTCCTGGAGCAGCTCTACAAGCTGACGCCGATGGAGGAGTCCTTCGGCATCAACAACGTGGCGCTCGTCGACGGCCAGCCGCTCACCCTGGGTCTGAAGGAGCTGCTGGAGGTCTACCTCGACCACCGCTTCAATGTCGTGCGGCGCCGCTCGGAATTCCGCCGCGGCAAGAGGCGCGACCGCCTCCACCTCGTCGAGGGCCTGCTGACGGCGCTGGTGGACATCGACGAGGTCATCCGCCTGATCCGCTCCAGCGAGAACTCGGCGCAGGCCAAGGAGCGCCTGATGCGGCGCTTCTCGCTGAGCGAGATCCAGACGCAGTACATCCTCGACACGCCGCTGCGCCGCCTCACCAAGTACGACCGCATCGAGCTGGAGGCGGAGAAGGACCGGCTCAACGCCGAGATCGAGGAGCTGACCCGGATCCTGGAGTCGGACACGGAACTGCGCAAGCTGGTCTCCGGCGAACTGGCCGCGGTGGCGAAGAAGTTCGGCACGGACCGGCGCACGGTGCTGCTGGAGTCCTCCGGCGCCCCGGCCCAGGCGGTCCCGCTCCAGGTCGAGGACGCCCCGTGCCGGGTGCTGATGTCGTCGACCGGGCTGCTGGCGCGCACGACGAACGGCGACCCGTTCGCGGAGGACACCGACGGCAGGCGCACCAAGCACGACCTGATCGTCTCCGCCGTCCCCGCCACCGCACGCGGCGAGCTCGGCGTGGTGACGTCCGCCGGACGGCTGCTGCGCCTGAACGTGATCGACCTTCCGCAGCTGCCGGACACGGCCGCGCGGCCCAGCCTCTCGGGGGGCGCGCCGGTCTCGGAGTTCGTCTCCCTGGAGGCGGGCGAGACGGTGGTCTGCCTGACCACCCTGGACGAGTCCTCCCCGGGCCTCGCGCTCGGCACGGAGCAGGGCATCGTCAAGCGTGTGGTCCCGGACTACCCGGCCAACAAAGAGGAGTTGGAGGTCATCACCCTCAAGGAGGGCGACCGGATCGTCGGCGCGGTCGAGCTGCGCACGGGTGAGGAGGACCTGGTCTTCATCACGGACGACGCCCAGCTGCTGCGCTATCCCGCCTCCCAGGTGCGCCCGCAGGGCCGTCCCGCGGGCGGCATGGCGGGGATCAAGCTCTCGGAAGGTGCCAAGGTGATCTCGTTCACGGCGGTGGATCCGGCGGTCGACGCGGTGGTCTTCACGGTCGCCGGTTCGCGCGGCACGCTGGACGACTCGGTCCAGACGACGGCCAAGCTGACGCCGTTCGACCAGTTCCCGCGCAAGGGCCGCGCCACTGGCGGCGTGCGCTGCCAGCGGTTCCTGAAGGGCGAGGACTGCCTGTCGCTGGCGTGGGCGGGCGCGACGCCCGCGCGGGCCGCGCAGAAGAACGGCATGCCGGCCGAGCTGCCGGAGATCGATCCACGCCGCGACGGATCGGGCGTGTCGCTGCCGAAGACGGTGGCGGCGGTGGCGGGAGCGGTGTAGGTCAGTCCTGGAGGTCGCCGGAGCCTGCGGCGGCCTCGGCCTCCCTGTCCCGAACGTAGCGAAGGACGCCCCACATACCGTGCTCGTCGGCGTGCGGGGCGTCGTCCGCGCACGCCTCCAGTTCCTTGCGGAGAGTGTCGGCGTCGATGCCGGCCCCGATGAGGACGAGCTGGGTCAGCCGCTCGTCACCGGCTGTCCACGGCTCCGGCTGGAAACGCAGGAACCGTCCCACGGCGTGCACGGCGTAGCGGTTGCGCGGGTCGGCGGCGCCGAAGTCGACGTAGCCCTTGATCCGGTAGAGGCCCTGCGGCCTGCTGTCGAGAAAGCTCATCAGCCGCCGGGGGTTCATCGGCAGGGTGGAGCGGAAGGGGAGACTGTCATATCCGGCGTGCAGATGGATGCGAGGGGCGCTGTCGTGCCCGAGCGCGCAGGACGTGTGGTCACACGACGCGTGGTCGCACGACGCGTGGTCGCACAATGTGTGCTCGCCGGACGTGTGATCGCACGACGTGTGGTCACCGGACGTATGGCCATGAGGCCCGGGTTCGCCGAAGTCGGGCTCCTCGTACCGCAGATCGTCGAAGGACAGCTGCCCGATCCGTTCCGCGGCCGGTCTGCGGTCGAAGAGGAACCCGGGGTCGATCCGCCCGTAGGCGGCCGGGACGACGGCGGCGCCGTCGGCGAGCGACCGGACGAGCCGCACGATCCGCTCGCCGTCGCCTGCCCGGTCGGTCTTGTTGACGACGACGAGGTCGGCGAGGGCGAGATGCCGGTCGAGTTCGGGATGCCTCGCCCGGGTCGCGTCGAACTCGACGGCGTCGACGACCTCCACGAGCCCGCCGTAGTGCACACGCGGCTGCTCGCTGGCGAGCACCATGCGGACGATTTCCTGCGGTTCGGCGAGCCCGCTGGCCTCGATGACGATGACGTCGATGCCGGCTGCGGGGTCGGCGAGGCGGTCGAGGTAGCGGTCGAGTTCACCGGCGTCCACGGCGCAGCACAGACATCCGTTGCCGAGCGAGACGGTGGAGTCCCCGAGTGCCCCGGCGACGGCCATCGCGTCGATCTCGATGGCCCCGAAGTCGTTGACGATGGCGCCGACGCGGCTGCCTCCGCTGTGGTGAAGGATGTGGTTGAGCAGGGTGGTCTTGCCCGAGCCCAGGAATCCCGCGAGTACGACGACCGGGATCTGCTGCGAATCCGACGACTGGCTCAACGTGCGCCCCTTCTCACACCGATGCGTGCGCCGGATCGCATACCGACGGCCGTACGAGAACGGCGCACGGACCGGATCCAGCCGGAACGGGGCGGCTCTCGTTTGAGGATTGAATGCCGACCCAGGATACGAGCGGGTGGAAACCCCGTGAAGTGAACGATTGTTAGCGGCGCTCGCGGGGCACACGTTTGGCATGGCGCCGGGGAACGCGACCCGCACTTCCCTCTGTGCGCCTCCTCTCCGCCTCCCCGCCGATCAGAGCCGCTCGGCACCCTGGGAGACGGCAAGCGCGCCGCCCATCGCTCGCCGGTCCCCTCCAGCCGACCCGCGCCCGGCGACCGGCGGACGGTCGCCTGATTCGGGGGTTGACATGGTCACACGGAAATTGGGGCTGCGGGGGCCGGGCTCCGCCGCGACGGGACTCGTGCTCGCGGCGGGGGCTCTGGCGGTCCTCACCCGGCAGCAGCGCAGGTGCATCGAACTGCGACTGCAGATCGAGCAGCAGCGGATGCACTTCCATCTGCTGAGCAAGGCCATCGATGACCCCGAACTGGCGGCCGTGATGAGCACCGTCGACCTCAGCAGCCGGCCCGAGCCGGAGCGGCCCCGGCTGCGGCGGCAGTACCTCTTCGCCAACGCGCTGTACACCCACGCCCTGCAGAGTTACCTCGCGGGATACATCAACTGGCAGGAACTGCACGGGCATCTTCGCGTACTCTGCCAAAGCCACGCCGTCCGCGAGTACTGGGAGGCCACGCGCCACCACCGCGACAGCCTCGCGCGGGCTTCCACGGAGGCACACGTGGGCCGAATGATGGACCGCATCGTGCGCGATCTGGACGACGCCGACACAGACGAGTGGTGGGTGGTCGGCCAGCCGCTGGAAGAATAGCCCGGGAGGAGCAGCCCGGGGGGAGCAGCCCAGGAGCCGCAGCCCGGGAGGAGCAGCTCGTCCGGGAGTCGGCCACGGGCCGAATGAGTCACTTGGGCTAGCGGGGTCTGATCACACCACCGGCATCGAAAGACTAACCTGACCCCGCAATCACCACCCACTGCTCTGAGGACCGGGATCACCTTTGAAGATTGTGCGCCGGATCGGTGCATCTCCCCGTGAACGCGGCAGCGTGACAGGCGAGACCTGCCCCGACATCTTCGAACTCAGCGACGGCAACTTCGCCGTCATCGGGACCGAAGCCACCGCGACGCTCGACAGCGAACTGCCCGCCGACGCCGCACGGGCCGACCACGAACGCATTGTGATCATCAGCCGGGAGACCTTGGTCCGCGCCAAGGTCGAGATCCCGGACGCCTGAGCCTCCACCCCGTCCGCTCCACGCGTCACCCCGCCCCGTTGCACGCCATCTGCGCGCCCAGGGGCCCTACCCGACCGAGCAGTACAACACCCGGTCCCTGCTCGGCGGCACACGTCGTCGGACCCGGTGCCAGATCGGCTCCGGGTCCTGCGCACGACACCGGACCGTGGCCTCCACCGAGTCCGGTGAAGGCCGCGGCAGACACTCCTCGCCGACCCGGCCCTCCCCGAGGCCGGGCCGTGGGCGTGCACCGCCCTCGTGGTGCGCGCGCTCCTTCAGGCGACCGCCGGTACCGCCACCGGTGGAACCGGCCCCACATACCGCGCCACCGGTCGGATGATCTTCGGGTCCTCCGCCTGTTCCAGGATGTTGGCGCTCCAGCCGACCACCCGGGCCGTCGCAAAGGTCGGGGTGAACATCTCGCGGGGCAGACCGCAGAGCTCCATGACCACGCCCGCGTAGAACTCCACGTTCGTGTGGAGTTCGCGGCCGGGCTTCAGCTCCGCCAGGATGACCTCCACGCGGTGCTCGACCTCGACCGCGAAGTCCACCAGTGGGCCGCCGAATTGCTTCGCGATGTCACACAGCATGCGCGAGCGCGGGTCCCGCGTGCGGTAGACGGGGTGGCCGAAACCCATGATGCGGTCACCCGCGAGGACCCGTTCACGGATCCAGGAGTCGATGCGGTCGGGGGTGCCGATCGCGTCGAGGGTGTCCAGGGCGCGGCTCGGCGCTCCGCCGTGGAGCGGCCCGGAGAGGGCGCCGACGGCGCCCACGAGGGCCGCCGCGACGTCCGCCCCGGTCGATGCGATCACCCGGGCCGTGAAGGTTGATGCATTGAATCCATGATCAATGGTTGAGATCAAGTACTGTTCGATCGCCCGGGCACGCGCGGTGTCCGGCTCCGAGCCTGTGAGCATGTACAGATAGTTCGCGGCGTGCGGCAGATCCTCCCGGGGCTCGACCGGTTCAAGGCCCCGGCCCAGGCGGTACAGGGCCGTCAGCAGGGTCGGGACGGCCGCGGTCGCCGCGATCGTGTCCTCGCGGCGCCGGTCCGCGTCGACGTCGTACACCGGCTGGAATCCCAGGGAGGCGCCGAGCAGGGAGAGCGCCGTGCGCAGTCCCGACAGCGGGCCGGAGCGGCCGCTCGCCGCCGCCACGGCGGGAAGCGCGGCCCGTACGGCGTCGGGCAGGCGGCGCAGTTCCGCGGTCCGCGCGGCGAAGGCGGACCGCTGCGCGGCGTCCGGCAGCGCGCCGTGGACCATCAGGTGCCAGACGTCCTCGAAGCCACGGGTCCGGGCGAGTTCGACGGCCGAGTACTGGCGGTAGTGATAGAAGCCCTCCTGCCCCCTGACGTCACCCAGTGCGGTGTCGGTGACGACGACACCCGCGAGCCCTCGCGGGACGTCGACGGAGGTCGACGCGGCCCTGCTGTTCGGCATGATTCCTCCCTTGAATTGATTTGACTGTCCATGCTTGACTCAAGTCATGTCAATATTGATTGATTCAATGCAGTGTCCATGGATACGGTGACCGACATGAGGGATCAAGAAGCGGCTCGCACCCGTCACGGCGAGGCCCGGCTCACCACGAGGGAGGCGGCCGAACTGCTCGGCGTCAAGCCGGAGACGGTCTACGCATACGTGAGCCGCGGCCAGCTCGGCAGCCGTCGTGAGCCGGGCGGGCGCGGCAGCACGTTCGACGCCGACGAGGTGGCCGCGCTCGCCCGGCGCAACAGGCGCGGGCCGAGCGGCACTTCATCCACCGGCGGCGAGCTCTCGGTCCGTACGGGCATCACCCTGATCGAGAAGGACCGGTACTACTTCCGCGGCGTCGACGCGACGAAACTGGCGGCGCGCCACTCCTACGAGGAGATCGCAGAGTGGCTGTGGACCGGGCACCTGCGGCCCGGGGTCACCTTCACCGCCCCGGACGCGTCCGTCGCCGTCGCCCGGCGCGCGGTGGACGCACTGCCCGAGCACAGCAGCCCCACCGACCGGCTGCGCGTGGCGGCCATCGCGGCGGCCACCGCGGACCCGCTCCGCTTCGACCTGTCGCCGGACGCGGTCCTCGGCACCGCCCGCACTCTCATCCCCACCCTCGTCGCCGCCCTCCCGCCGCTGCGGCACGACCACCGCGACACGGGCCCGCTGGCCCGGCGCCTGTGGGGCCGGCTCACCGGCCGGATCCCGGACGAGGCGTCACTTCGCGTCCTGGACGCGGCGCTCGGACTGCTGGTCGACCACGACCTGGCAGCCTCGACCCTCGCGGTCCGCGTCGCCGCCTCCGCCCGCGCGCACGCGTACGCCGCCGTCTCGGCGGGACTCGGCGTCCTGGAGGGCCCCCTGCACGGCGCGGCCAGCGGCCTCGCGCACCGGATGCTCCTCGACGTCCTGGACCGGGGCACCGCCGCGCCCGTGGTCGCCGACGAACTGCGCGCCGGCCGCCGCGTGCCCGGGCTCGGGCACCGGCTGTACCCCGGGGAAGACCCCCGCGCGCGTGCGCTCTTCGCACTCCTGGAGGACGTACCGGCCGCGGCACCGCCCCTGGCGGCGGCCCGGGACATCGTCGCCACGACGGCCCGCCACGCGCCCCTGCACGCCAACGTCGACCTCGCCCTCGCCGTTCTCACGGTCGCCTCCGGCATGGCCGCCACGGCGGGCGAGGCCGTCTTCGCCGTCGCGCGTACGGCGGGCTGGATCGCCCACTCCCTGGAGGAGTACGAGGAGCGCCCGCTGCGCATGCGCCCGAGCGGACACTACGTGGGCGCGCGTCCCCCACAGCCGCTCCCCGGATGAGCCGGGCGCGCCGCCCTTCACCGGCCTCCCTGTCGCACATCTCGGCGCCCCCACCGCACGCCGGACGCGCTCCGGACGCGCCCCTCCATACGGACGGAAGTCGACGTCGACGGAGTCAGGTTAGGCTCACCTCTGTGAGTATCTGTACGACCGCGTCCCGGGACCTCGACGAGCCCCTCATCGGGACCGCGGCGACCGCGAGGACATGGCTGCTCCTGGAACAGCCCGGCCCTTGGGGTGCCAAGGCACTCACATCGAGCCACCTGGATCCGGAACTGGGCCGCGCCCTGGAAGCGGCCGCGCACGGCACGGGCGTCCGGATCGCGCTCATCCGCCGCCCCGGCCGGCACGCCGACTGCGGTGCACCCGCCGCGCGGCGGGTGTATGCGGCCCACACCGTTCCGGGCACCATATGGCTGCACTCCGCCACGACCGCCGAGCCGGAACGGTTGCTCGACCTGGACTTCCCGGCGCTCGGCATGGGTGACCCCCACACCTTCGACACCACGCTCCGGGGACAGCCCCACACAGGCGACCCGCTTGCTTTCGTCTGCACCAACGGCAAGCGAGACCGTTGCTGCGCTCTTCTGGGCCGTCCGCTCGCGGCCGAACTGTCCTCGTCCGGAGTGGACGGAGTGTGGGAGGTCACGCACCTGGGCGGCCACCGCTTCGCCCCCACCCTGCTCGTCCTGCCGTTCGGTTACGCATACGGGCGGGCCCAGGCCCCCCACGTCAAGGAAGTCCTCCAAGGTGTGCGCGAAGGCCGGGTCGTGACCGAGGGCTGCCGCGGCCGCTCCGCCTGGGAGCGGCCCGCACAGGCCGCGGAGCTCGCGGTGCGCGCATCGGCCCACGAGTACGCCGCGGACGCGCTGAACGTCGTCCGCACCCGGGGCGCGGCACCGCGGTGGGAGGTCACCGTCGCCCACGCCGACGGCCGGCTGTGGCGCGTCGTCGTGGCACAGGGCGCCTCTCTGCCACCGCGCCCGGAGAGCTGCGGCTCGGCAGTGGGCTCGCCGGCCCGGATGGATGTCGTATCGGTACGGGAGATGCCCGCGCCGGACGCCGCGGGTCCCGGGCCCCGCTGAGGCGCCGGGCCCGCGAGCCGGGGCACGGACGCGGTACCGGCCACCGTGCGGTCGCGCGGAGCTACGGGGCCGATGCCGTACGGCCGCACGGAGCTGCGGGACCGCCGCCGCACAGGAGATCCATGCCATACCCCCTGCGGCGCCGCGCCCCCGGCCCGTACCGTCATACGCATGAGCCCGTCACCCCCGGTACGACGCTTGCGCCTCGGTCTGCCGCGGCGGATGTTCTCGCAGGTCCTGCTGATGCAGGTGGCCATGGCCGCAGGCGTCGCCGTGCTCGCCACAGGGCTGTTCCTCGCCCCGCTCAGCCATCAGCTGGACGACCAGGCGATGCGCCGGGCTCTCGCGATCGCGCAGGCCACGGCGGCCCAGCCGCAGATCGCCAGGGACCTGCAGTCGACGCCGCCGTCGCCCGACGGGCCCGTGCAGCGGGAGGCGGAGCGTATCCGCAAGGCCAGCGGGGCCGAGTACGTCGTGGTGATGAACATGCACGGGGTGCGCTGGTCGCACCCGGACCCCGAACGGATCGGCAAGGTCGTCTCGACCGACCCCAGCCGGGCGCTGGCCGGCAAGGAAGTCATGCAGATCGACAGCGGCACCCTGGGCCGCTCGGCCCGTGGCAAGGTGCCGCTGCGGGACGCGCACAACAGGATCATCGGCGCGGTCTCCGTCGGCATCGAGTACGACAGCGTGCGGGCCCGTCTCTTCCACGCGATCCCGGGGCTGTTCGCGTACGCGGGCGCCGCCCTGGCCGTGGGCGCGCTGGCCGCCTACCTGATCTCGCGCCGACTGCAGCGCCAGACCCGCGACCTCGCCTTCTCCGATATCTCGGCACTGCTGGCCGAACGCGAGGCGATGCTCCACAGCATCAGGGAGGGCGTCGTCGCCCTGGACCGCGGCGGCCGGGTCCGCCTCCTCAACGACGAGGCCCGGCGTCTGCTGGGCCTCGGCGACGAGGCCGTCGGCCGGTCTCTCGACGAGGCGCTCGGCGAGGGGCGTACCACCGATGTGCTGGCCGGACGCGTCATCGGCACCGATCTGGTCACCGTGCGCGGGCATCGCGTCCTCGTCGCCAACCGCATGCCCACCGACGACGGCGGCGCCGTCGCCACCCTGCGCGACCGCACCGAACTGGAACGACTCGGCCGCGAACTCGACTCCACCCGCGGTCTGATCGACGCGCTGCGCGCACAGGACCACGAGCACGCCAACCGCATGCACACGCTTCTGGGCCTGCTGGAACTGGAGATGTTCGACGACGCGGTGGAGTTCGTCGGCGAGGTGGTCGGCGACCACCGGGCCACGTCGGAACAGGTCACCGAGAAGATCCACGACCCGTTGCTCGCGGCCCTCCTGGTGGGCAAGGCCACGGTGGCGGCCGAACGCGGCGTGGCCCTGTGGATCGCGGACCGGACGCTGCTTCCTGACCGCTTGATCGACCCGAGGGGCCTGGTCACCATCGTCGGCAACCTGGTCGACAACGCCCTCGACGCCGTCGCGGGCACGCCGCACGCGCGCGTGGAGGTCGAATTGCGCGCCGAGGGGCGTACCGCGGTCCTCAGGGTGCGTGACACCGGGCCGGGGATCCCGGCCGAGCGACGGGAACTGGTCTTCACCGAGGGATGGTCGACCAAGCAGCCGCCGGCTCACGGTCAGCGCGGGATCGGCCTGCCCCTGGTGCGCCGTCTCGCCGAACGCCAAGGGGGTAGCGCTCAGGTGACCGAAGCCCTCGGTGGGGGCGCGGAGTTCACCGTCGTCCTGCCGGAGGCGTTCGAGGAGCCCGCCCCGGCGCCGCAGCCGGCCACCGGGGCCGACCCGGAGGACGTCGCCGCCGGCCGCGAGGGGCCCGCGACGTCCCCGGTACGGGCCCATGACGCACCCGTGCCGGCCCCGGGGCAGGAGTCCCGGTGAACCGCCCGGTCGAGGTGCTGGTCGTGGACGACGACACCCGGGTCGCCCGGGTCAACGCCGCGTACGTCGAACGAGTCCCCGGCTTCCGGGTGATCGGGCAGGCGCACACCGCGGGGGACGCGCTGCACCGGATGGAGTCGCCGCCTCGTCCCGACCTCGTGTTGATGGACCACTACCTGCCCGACGGGACGGGACTCTCGGTCGTCCGGGAGATGCGGCAGCGCGGTCGTGAAACGGACGTGATCATGGTGACGGCGGCCCGCGATGTGCGGACCGTGCAGGCGGCGATGCGGCACGGCGCACTCCAGTACCTGGTCAAGCCGTTCGCCTTCGCGGGCCTGCGCGCCAAGCTGGAGGCGTACGCCGAGCTGCGCCGTGCCCTTGACGGCGGAGGCGAGGCCGAACAGGCCGATGTCGACCGGATGTTCGGCGCCCTGTCGGCGAGTGCGGCACCGGGGCTGCCCAAGGGCCACTCCCCCGCCACCGCGGATCTGGTGCGCCGTGCCCTGATGACCGCCGAGGGGCCGCTGTCCGCCCAGGAGATGGCCGAGCGGACCGGGCTGAGCCGCCAGACCTCCCAGCGTTATCTGAAGCTCCTGGAGCGCACGGGGCGGGCCACGCTGACCCTCAGGTACGGCGAAACGGGCCGCCCGGAGCATCGCTACGTCCGGGCGACCCGCCTCTGAGGGCGCGGCCGGCGGGCCTCAGCCGGCGGCCTTCTCCACGAACTCCGTGGTGAAGGTCTTGCTGAGGTCGATCGTGGCGTTCTTGATGTTGGGGTTGAACGCCTTGAGGACCTTCTCGACCGTCTCGGGACCGCCCTCGGGCATCACGCCGTTCTTGGTGAACATCGGCAGCGTGCTCCCGACGGCGCTCGCGTAGAGGGTCTTGTCGCCCTGGGAGTAGTCGGCCGGCATCTTGGCGGCGATCTCGTTCGCGGAGTGCGTCGACATCCACTGCAGGGTCTTCACGAAGGCGTTGGCCAGCTTCTGCACCGTGTCCTTGTGGCTGTTGACCCAGTCGGTCTGCATATAGAGGCTCGACGACGGGTAGGGGCCGCCGAGCGCGTCCTGCGAACCTTGAGGCGTCCTCATGTCGACGAGCACCCGGCCCAGGTTCTTCTGCATGACCGTGGCGACGGTCGGGTCCGTGGTCATGCCGGCGTCGATGGAGCCCTTCTGGAGGGCGGAGATGAACGTCGGGCCGGCACCGACCGCCACCGGGCTGAACTCGCTGATCTTCACGCCGTTCTTGACCGCGAGGTACTTGGTGAGGAAGTCGGTCGAGGAGCCCAGGCCGGTGATGCCGAGGTTCTTGCCCTTGAAGTCCTTGGGCGAGGTGATGTCCTTCGCACGCTTGCCGGACACGATCTCGACCTCGCCGGGCGCCTGGGAGAATTGCACCACCGACTCGACGTGCTTGCCCTTGGTCTGGAGGTCGAGGGTGTGGTCGTAGAAGCCCACGGCTCCCTGGACCTGGCCCGAGACGAGCGCGGTCTCGGCCTGCACGCCGGCCGGCTCGCTCAGCAGTTCCACGTCGAGGCCCTCGGCGTCGAAGTAGCCGAGCCGCTGGGTGAGCATGGCCGGCAGGTAGATGACCTTGTCCAGGCCACCGACCATGATCTTGACCTTCACACCCTTGCCGTCACCCTTGCTGCCGGAACCCGACGAGGCGGTACCGGCGGCGTCGTTGGCGCAGGCGGTGAGGGAGGTGGCGGCGAGGAGACCGGCCGCGGCGAGGGCGGCGATTCTGGCGGACTTGCGCATGAGGGTTCACGTCCTTGGGAGAGGCGGTGCGGGGCGGTGCGAGCGGGAGAAGGGGTGCCCTGGGGGCAGAGGGGAGCGGGGCCGTCCGTGCGGGGCCTCCGGCGTCCCCAAAAGGCCGGTCAGTGCCCGGAGTCCGACGGCTTCCAGCGGAAGATGCGGCGCTCGGCGAAGGTCAGGAGCCCCTCGGCCACCAGCGCGACGACCGCGAGGATGACCATCGCGGCGTACACACCGGCCGCGTTGAACGTGCCCTGGGACTGTGCGACGAGCAGACCGATGCCCTTGGTGGCACCGATGTACTCGCCGACGATCGCGCCGATGAGGGCGAAGCCGAAGCTGACATGGAGGCTGGTGAAGATCCACGAGGTGGCCGACGGGATGACGACCTGAAGCGTCACACGGCGGTCGCTCGCCCCCAGGATGCGTGCGTTGGCGACCAGGTTGCGGTCGACCTCACGGGCGCCCTGGAAGGCGTTGAAGAAGACCGGGAAGAAGACCAGGACGACGGCCGACGCGACCTTGGAGGAGGGCCCCAGCCCGAACCAGATCACGAAGATCGGGGCGAGGACGATCCTGGGTATGGAGTTGAGCACCTTGATGTAGGGGCCAAGGATGTCGGCGAGGAAGGCGATCCGCCCCAGCGCGATACCGAAGACCACACCGGCCACCACACCGATGACCCAGCCGAGCAGCGCCTCCTGCAGCGTGACCCAGATCTGCTCGCCGAGGGAGCCGAGCGCCGTGCCGTGCGTGACCCAGGTGGAGATCTGGTCCCAGATCTTCGACGGCATCGAGAAGTTGAACGGATCGATGACGCCGGTCCGCGACAGCGCCTCCCAGAGCCCGAGCACGGCGACCAGCAGCAGCACGCGGGCCAGCAGGACGACAGCCCTGCGCCGGCGCACCGCACGCGCGCGTGAGTGCGAACGGCCGGCCTTGGAGGTGTCGACGCGGGAAGGCGCGGAGATGACCTCAGGCGACACGGGCGGTACCCCTCTCGCGCGTGATGCGGACCTCTTCGCCCAGCGACTCCCAGATCTCCCGGTAGATCTCGATGAACCGCGGCTCCAGGCGCACCGACTCGACCTTGCGCGGCCGCGGCAGGTCGATGTCGAAGATCTGCTTCACCGTGGCCGGCCCGGCAGTCATCACGACGACCTTGTCGGCGAGCGCGATGGACTCCTCGAGGTCGTGCGTGACGAAGACGACCGAGGCCCGCGTGCCCTCCCACAGCTCGAGCAGTTCGTCCGACATCAGGGCCCTGGTCTGCACGTCGAGCGCCGAGAAGGGCTCGTCCATGAGCAGGATCTCCGGGTCGTTGACGAAGGTGGCGGCGAGGGCGACGCGCTTGCGCTGCCCACCGGAGAGCTGGTGGGGGTAACGGTCCTCGAACGCCGCGAGGCCGACCCGGGCCAGCCACTCGCGCGCCTTCCGCTTGGCCTCCGCCTTCGGCACACCGCGGAAGCGCGGGCCCGCCATGACGTTGGACAGGACCGTGCGCCAAGGGAACGTGGCGTCCTGCTGGAAGACGAAACCGACCTTGTCGCCCACTCCGGCGACCGGTTCGCCCGCCACCAGGACCTCGCCCTCGGTGGGCTCCTCCAGACCGCTGACCAGGGTCAGGGTCGTCGACTTGCCGCACCCGGTGGGTCCGACGACGGCGACGAACTCGCCACGCCCGATCCTCAGGTCCAGGTCCCTGACGGCCGTGTGCAGGGCCCCTGAGGGGGTCCGGAAGGTCTTGCCGGCGCCCCGCAGCTCGATGGCGGGGCTGGTGTCTGTGCTCATGGCCCCGGACCGTAGATGCGGTGCTGGCCCTGGCAGCAGTCTTCTGGGCGCAACCCCTACTTCTGCTTACAGGGGGCTGTTGTGCTCGTTTTGCTCGCGCTACAACAACGGAGCCGAAACACGGGCTTCACGCTCGCCTGGCCTTGAGGAGAGAGGCCCGATGATTGACGTCCTGGTCGTGGACGACGACTTCCGCGTCGCGGAGATCAACGCCAAGTACGTGGGAAAGGTTCCCGGGTTCAGGGTCGCCGACCGCGCGCACAGCGTCGCTCAGGCGCTTGCCAGGGTGGACCGCGCCCCGATCGACCTGGTGCTGCTCGACCACTACCTGCCCGACCAGACGGGCCTCGAACTGGTCCACAGGATGCGCGAACGCGGCCACGGCACCGATGTCATCATGATCACGGCGGCGGGTGATGTGGCGACCCTGCAGACCGCGATGCGCCTGGGCGCCCTGCACTATCTGGTCAAACCGTTCACCTTCGCGGCCCTGCGCACACGCCTGGAGTCGTATGCCGCCCTACGACGCACCGTCGACCGCGTCGGTGGTCGCGGCGTCGCAGGACAGGAGCAGGTCGACCGCATCTTCGGCGCCCTGCGCACCGCGCCCGCGGCCTCGTCGCCCGGGCTGCCCAGCGGTCACTCGGAGCCGACGACAGACCTCATCTGCGATGTGCTGCACCGGGCGGGCCGACCGCTCTCGGCCCACGATGTGGCCGCCAGAACAGGTCTCAGCCGCTCCACCGCCCAGCGCTATCTGCGCCACCTGGAACAGGCGGGCCGGCTGCGTCTGTCCTTGAAGTACGGCGACACGGGACGTCCCGAGCACCGGTATGCGTGGGTGGCTCCGTAGAACTCCGCACACGCGATGCGGACAGGCCCCCGTGGTCCCGCTCACGCCGCCCCCGCTCCCGTCAGTGAGCGCACCTCGGTCTCCGCGTGCCGGGCCTCGTCCGCCGGTTCCGCCGAGGTGACCGTGCCGAGCCAGCCCGCAAGGAAGCCGAGCGGGATGGAGACGATGCCCGGGTTCTGCAGCGGGAAGTACTGGAAGTCGATGGCCGGGAACAGCGATTCGGGGCTCCCCGAGACGACCGAGGACAGCAGTACGAGTCCCAGCGCGGGCACGAGACCGCCGTAGACCGCCCAGACGGCGCCCCGTGTCGTGAAGCCGCGCCAGAAGAGCGAGTACATCAGCACCGGCAGGTTCGCCGACGCGGAGACGGCGAAGGCAAGCCCCACCAGAAAGGCCACGTTCAGGTCGCGGGCGAGCAGCCCGAGCGCGATGGCGACCACGCCGATGCCGACGGCGGCGGCCCTGGCCACGGCCACCTCGCTCCGCGGGCCGGCACGTCGGCGCCGCAGTGACGCGTACAGGTCGTGGGCGACAGCGGCCGACGAGGCGAGGGTCAGGCCGACGACGACCACCAGGATCGTGGCGAACGCGACGGCGCCCACCACGGCGAACAGAACCGTTCCTCCGGTGGATTCCGCCCCTCCGCCCAGCCTCAGCGCCAGCAGCGGCACCGCCGTGTTCCCGGCCGCGTTCGACCCCCGGACGGCCTCGGGGCCGACGAGGGCGGCCGCGCCGAGGCCCAGCACGACGGTCATCAGGTAGAAGCCGCCGATGAGCCCGACCGACCAGACGACCGAGCGACGGGCGGCCCGCGCGGTCGGCACGGTGTAGAAACGGGACAGGATGTGCGGCAGCCCGGCCGTGCCCAGCACGAGTGCCAGGCCCAGGCTGATGAAGTCGATCCGCGCGGACCAGCTCCCGCCGTACTTCAGGCCGGGCGCGAGGAACGCCGCACCGTGCCCGCTGCGCTCCGCGGCCGTGCGCAGCAGCGCGTCGAGGTCCCCATGGAAACGCACCAGGACGAGCGTGGTCAGTACCATCGTGCAGCCGAGCAGCAGGACCGCCTTGACGATCTGGATCCAGGTGGTGGCGCGCATCCCGCCGAACGCCACGTAGACCACCATGAGCGTGCCCACCGCGATCACCGCCCAGGCACGCGCCGCCGTGCCGGTGTCCCCGAGCAGCAGCGCGACCAGGCTCCCGGCTCCCACCATCTGCGCCACCAGGTACAGCACCGACACGGTCACCGAGGACGTTCCCGCCGCGATCCGCACCGGCCGCTGCCCCATGCGCGCGGCGACGACGTCGGCGAGCGTGAACCGGCCGCAGTTGCGCACCGGCTCGGCGACGAAGAACAGCACCACGAGCCAGGCCACGAGGAAGCCCACCGCATACAGCAGCCCGTCGTATCCGCACAGCGCGACAAGCCCGGTGACGCCCAGGAAGGATGCCGCCGACAGGTAGTCGCCCGCGATGGCAAAACCATTCTCCATCGGAGAGAACAGCCGCCTTCCCGCATAGAACTCCTCCGCCGACCCATGCCGGTTGCGGCTGACCCACGCCGTGATCGCCAGCGTGATCGCGACGAACACGCCGAACAGCAGCAGCCCCAGTGGCCGTTGCTCTCCGGTCACCGCTCGCCACCCCCGTGTCCCCGCGTCGACTCCTCGGTGTTCCAGCGCAGATCGAGCGCCGCCCGGTCCCTGCGCAACCGGGCGTGCCGGGCGTACGCCCAGGTGAACAGGAACGTGGTCAGGAACTGCCCGAGCCCCGCCAGCATCGCCACGTTCACGGCCCCCGCCACCGGGCGTGCCATCAGCCCGTGCGCCGTCTGGGCGGTCACCAGATAAGCCACGTACCAGGTGAGGAAGGCCGCAAGCCCCGGGATCACGAACCTGCGGTACCGGCTGCGCACCTCCTGGAACGCCGCACTGCGCTGCACCTCCAGGTAGACCTCGGCCGCACGGGCCGTCCCTTCCTGTTCCCGGCGCGCGGGCGGCACGACGGGAGCGAGCGCGCCCGTTCCGTCCACCTCGCCCCAGCCGGAGGCGAGGGCGTCGTACCAGGGGTCGCTGCACCCCGCGTGCCCGGTCGCTCCCGGGGCCGCGGAATCCGGTTCACGGCCTTCGTAGGTCTCGTCCGAACCCTCGGAACCACCCCCGCGCCCGCGGGGATGACCATCACTTGACTGCATGCCCAAGGATGGACAGAACGGAAAGTTCTCCGGCTCTTCTTCTCTGTGCTCTCACCCCATCAGGTGACTCACAGCGAGGGAGGCGTCACCAGCCCTCTGGCGTATGCGTAACGAACCGCCTGGGCACGGTCCTTGAGCCCCGTCTTGGCGAAGAGGTTGTTGATGTGGGTCTTCACGGTGGCCGTGGACACGTGCAGCCTGCGGGCGATCTCCTGGTTGGTCAGCCCTTCGGCGATCAGCGCGAGTACCTCCGTCTCCCGCGCGGTGAGTCCGTCCGCCACCTCCGGGACCGTCATCGGCGCCGGCTCCGACAGCCGCTCCAGCAGCCGCCGCTGGATGCTCGGCGAGAGCCCGGCGGCCCCGGACAGCACGTCGTGCACCGCCCGCACGATCTCCTCACCGCCCGCGTCCTTGGTGAGGTAGCCCCGCGCCCCGGCTCTCAGCGCCGGGAACAGCGAATCGTCGTCCGCGTACGTCGTGAGCACGACGACCTGGGTGCCGGGATGCCCGGTGCGAATGCGCCGGGTCGCCTCGACACCGTCGCACCGCGGCATGCGCAGGTCCATCAGCACCACGTCCGGGGCAAGTTCGGCAACCAGCTTCACGGCCTCCTCCCCGTCCCCGGCGGCCCCGATGACCTCGATCCCCGGAAGGAGCCCGAGCAGCATCACGATGCCCTCACGCACCACCGTCTGGTCGTCGGCCACCACGACCCGGGCGGGTTTCCTCTTCCTCTCCTCCGTCACAGGGGTACCTTCAGCGTCACCACGAATCCCTCCTCGCCCGGCCCCGCCTCCAGCGAGCCGCCCAGCAACTCGGCACGCTCGCGCATGCCCAGCAGACCGTATCCGGTGCCCGCCCCGGTCAGGTCGCCCGGCGAACCGCCGGAGTCCCGTACGTCCAGCGTCACTTCGCGCTCCGCGTACTCCAGCCGTATGTGCACCTTGGCGCCGGGCGCGTGCTTGCGGACGTTCGTCAGGGCCTCCTGCGCGACCCTGCGGACCGCCTGCGATGCCTCGGCGGGCAGCGGCCTGCGCTCACCCGAGACGGTGACATCCGCGCCGGCCTCCGAGGTGACGAGCTCACTCAGGAAGTCCTCGACCGGGGACATCTCGCCGCGCAGCGCGGACAGCGCCTGCCGGGTCTCGGCGAGTCCCTCCCGGGCCATTCCCCGGGCCGCCACGACCCGTTCGAGGATCCTGTCCCGGTCAGCTCCTCCCTCGATCAGCAGCCGGGCCGCCTCCAGGTGCACGAGCTGGGCCGAGAGGCTGTGGGCAAGCACGTCGTGGATCTCCCGCGCGATCCGGGCCCGCTCCGCGAGGGCCGCGGAGGTCGCCTCGGCCGCCCGTGCGGCCCGCTCCTGGGTCAGCAACCGCAGGGCGCTGCCGCGTGCCTCGGCGTCGAGGCGCAGCACATATCCGGCGAGGGCGATCCCAACGGCGGTGATCGCCGTCGTCGTCCAGGCGTCGCCGTTGACCGCCGCGTACGCCCCCAGACCCGCCGCGACGGCGGGCACCGCGGCGGCGGGCACCGCGGCGGCGAGGGGCAGCCGCTCCATGGCGGTGATGGCGCACCCGCACCACAGCACGACCGCCGGGATGCGCAGATCCGTGACATAGGCGGCCAGCGCCAGCCCCATCAGGGCCACGAGCAGGATGACCGAGGGCAGCAGCCGGTGATGCAGCGTGGTCCGGAAGAAGGCCCACACCGCCCCCGCGCACACCAGGAGCCCGAAGGCCGCCAGGACGATGCCCCACGCCGGCAGGCCGCCACCCGCGAAGGTCGTCCACAGGAGCATGGCGAGGGCGGCGAGCCGACCGGACCAGGCGAGCGCGCGCCGGGCGCCGGAGACTCCCGCGCGGGAGAGTGCCTCTCGGGAGGGCCAGCACGTCCACACGTTGTCCGTCACACTGGCTCCTTCCACGAGGGCTGGGGCACGCGGTCACCGTACGCCGCGCTCCGCACGCCCGCAGGGACCACGGACCGGCACCGCCGGACCAGGATCCCTCCGCGCACCAGCAGGGTGGCGGCCAGGGCGAGGACCAGGGCGGAACCGTCCTGATGCACGCCGAGTGCCGCGCCGACGCCGAAGAGACCGACGCGCAGGGCCACCCCGCCGAGCCACACCGCGACGCTGGCCTTGGTGCTCCGGCTCCAGACCGTGCCGTCCGGCTCCGTCCATATCCGCGTGGTCCAGGCCCAGCCCGCTCCGGTGGCCAGTCCTGTCAGCAGCTCGGCCCCGAGCAGGAGGGCGGACTCGGCGGGGTGGTGGTGGTCGAGGACGCCTGGCTTGCGCATGGCGAGGAGGCCCAGGACGAGGGGGATGCTCCACCAACGCCGGTCGGCGGTGATGCGGCGCGCACGGAACTGGCGCACGACGATCAGGACGACCGCCGCGGTGAGCAGCAGGGCATCGGCGAGCCCGGACATCTGGGACCTCCGTCGGCGGGGAAGAGCGGATGCCGGCGGTGGGTGCCGTCGGCGCCTTCGACGCTACGGACATCGGTGATCCGGGAGATCGGAGCCTGGGTGGATCCCGGGTGGATCCGTGACGGGCCCGCACGTCCACCCGCGGGTGGAGAGAGCACCGGCGTGGCCGTACGTGTACAGGCCGCGCGGATGTACCCGCCGTCGGGCGCACCGGCCGTACCGGCCGTACCGGCGCACCAGCCGCACGGTACTGACCTCGGCCGCCGTCGGGGGCGCATGCCCTGCGCTGTCGCCGACGTGCGGGGTCCTCGCCAGCCGGCACCCTCGGTGTCACCGCCCGTCCCCGGGCTCCGCACCGAGACTCTGCCACACGACACCGGTCACAGGTAACCGCGCGCTCGCAACCGCGCGCACAATCGGCCACGTGGTCCGCGCCGCAGCGATCCCCGGCCATCCGGGCGGCAGGAGGGCGACGCGCCGCAGCCGGCCGCGCAACACGCAGAACGGGCCACCCCACCAGCGGCGGCCCGCCCCTTCCCGTGGACCCCGCGGGGCGCGGTCTACGCGTCGATGCGCGACCGGTCCAGCGTCGCCGCCGAGCCGGAGATGAACTCCTTGCGCGGCGCCACTTCGTTGCCCATCAGCAGGTCGAAGACCTGTTCGGCGGCCTCCAGGTCGGAGAGGTTGATCCGGCGCAGGGTGCGGTGGCGCGGGTCCATCGTGGTCTCGGCCAGCTGGTCGGCGTCCATCTCACCGAGACCCTTGTAGCGCTGGAGGGAGTCCTTGTACCGGACGCCCTTGCTCTGGAACTCCAGCAGCTTGTCGCGCAGCTCGCGGTCCGAATAGGTATAGACGTACTTGTCCTGGCCCTTCTTCGGCTGGACGAGTTCGATGCGGTGCAGCGGCGGCACGGCGGCGAACACCCGGCCGGCCTCGACCATGGGCCGCATGTAGCGCTGGAACAGCGTCAGCAGCAGACAGCGGATGTGCGAGCCGTCCACATCGGCGTCGGTCATCATGATGATCTTGCCGTAGCGGGCCGTGTCGATGTCGAAGGTCCGGCCCGAACCGGCCCCTATGACCTGGATGATCGCCCCGCACTCGGCGTTCTTGAGCATGTCCGTGACGGACGACTTCTGGACGTTCAGGATCTTGCCGCGGATCGGCAGCAGCGCCTGGAACTCGGAATTGCGGGCGAGCTTCGCCGTACCGAGCGCGGAGTCCCCCTCGACGATGAACAGCTCGCTGCGCTCCACGTCGTCGCTGCGGCAGTCGGCGAGCTTGGCGGGCAGCGACGAGGACTCGAGGGCCGTCTTGCGGCGCTGCGCGTCCTTGTGCTGGCGGGCGGCGATGCGCGTACGGGCGGCGGCGACGGCCTTCTCCAGGACGACACGGGCCTGCTGGACCGCGTCCCGCTTGCTGGAGGTCAGGAACGCCTTGAGCTCCTTGGAGACCACGTTCGTGACGATGCGGCGGGCCGCGGAGGTGCCGAGGACCTCCTTGGTCTGGCCCTCGAACTGCGGTTCGGCCAGGCGCACGGTGACGACCGCGGTGAGGCCCTCGAGCGCGTCGTCCTTGACGATGTCGTCCTCGGCGACCCGCAGCATCTTCTTGGCGCGCAGCACCTCGTTCATCGTGCGGGTGACGGCCTGCTCGAAGCCGGCGACGTGGGTGCCGCCCTTGGGCGTGGCGATGATGTTGACGAACGACCTGACGGTGGTGTCGTAGCCGGTTCCCCAACGCAGCGCGACATCGACGCCCAGCTCACGGGTGACCTCGGTGGGCGTCATCTGGCCGTGCTCGTCCAGAACGGGGACCGTCTCCTTGAAGGTGCCCTGTCCGGAGAAACGGAGGACGTCGCACACCGGCTTGTCACTCGCCAGGAACTCGCAGAACTCGCTGATACCGCCGTCGAAGCGGAAGGATTCCTCGCCCTTGCTGCCGCCCTCGCCGAGCCCGCACTCGTCGCGGACGACGATGGTCAGGCCGGGGACCAGGAACGCGGTCTGGCGGGCACGCTGGTGGAGCGTCTCCAGGGAGAGCTTGGCGTCCTTCAGGAAGATCTGGCGGTCGGCCCAGTAGCGCACGCGCGTTCCGGTGCGGGTCTTGGGGATCTTCTTGGCCTTCCGCAGACCGCTCGCCGCCTCGAACTTCGCGTCCGGACCGTCGGCCGCGAAGACGCCCGGCATGCCGCGCCGGAAGCTGATGGCGTGCGTGTGGCCGCTGCGGTCCACCTCGACGTCCAGGCGCGCGGAGAGCGCGTTCACCACGGACGCGCCCACACCGTGCAGGCCGCCGGACGCCGCGTACGAGCCGCCGCCGAACTTGCCGCCCGCGTGCAGCTTGGTCATCACGACCTCGACGCCGGAAAGGCGGGTCTTGGGCTCGACGTCGACCGGGATGCCGCGCCCGTTGTCCCGCACCTCCACCGAGCCGTCGTCGTGCAGGATCACCTCGATGTGGTCGCAGTAGCCGCCCAGGGCCTCGTCGACGGAGTTGTCGATGATCTCCCACAGGCAGTGCATCAGGCCGCGACTGTCGGTCGAGCCGATGTACATACCGGGGCGCTTGCGCACGGCCTCGAGGCCCTCGAGGACGAGCAGGTGCCGCGCGGTGTAGTTGGAACCGTCCCGGTCTGCTCCGGTCAGCAACGCGGTGGACGGCACGGACGTGTCGGCGGTCACGCGGTTCGCTCCTCGCTGAATTTCAGATGGGGCCCTCTGGGGTAAGGGGCCGGCTTCAGTTGCGGTCCGAGGGTACCGAGGCCAGGTAGAGCCGTTGTAACGCCACCCTCGTCCACACTCAGACTAGTCCAGACTCGCACGGACGTTCGATCCCTCGACAGGGTGAAGTACATATCACGTTCCCTTCGAGGCATGAACCATTTAGCCTCGGGGCACGTCCTCATCCACAACCGGCAACCCGCCGGGAGGACGGACAACCGACAGACAGCGCGAACCCGTACGACACACACCACGTAATACGGCACATTCGCCGCCAACCGGCAGCAGACAGCCGGCCCGGAAAGAATTTTTCGAGGAAGAGCCGCGAGCGGGAACGTTTTCGGCCTGGTTGGATGTTGACCCTGGTACGACAGCTCGTCGAGCTAGAGAAGAGGCGACGTGACTACTGTTCTGACCCCCGCGAGCCCGCTGACGGCCGCTGACCGCTGCGACCGCTGCGGCGCCCAGGCGTACGTGCGCGTCGTCCTCCTGAGCGGTGGAGAACTGCTCTTCTGCGCCCATCACGGCCGCAAGTTCGAGCCAGAACTCAAGAAGATCGCCGCTGAGATACAGGACGAAACGGAGCGACTCACCTCCGTTCCGGCAAGCGCTTCCAACGAGGAGCGCTGACACTTCACGTCGACGACGAGCCTGCACCGGCACCGAGGCCGGGGAACGGGCGGTCGCCCCGATCACACGGGGTGACCGCCCGCACTTCTGGGTCTCGGCCGGTCGGTATCCTCATGACGCGTGCACGGCCCACATGCGCGGTGCCGCTCTTCGCGGCCCCGCCGCAGGGCCCCCTTCGGCACCCGTACGGCGCTTGCGGTACGCGGAAGGCCGCATCTCAGCGGCCATCGCTCAGCGCGCCGACGGCAGCCGACACCCTCGTATAGACCCCGGGCCTGCCGGGCTGTCCGCAGCCGTCGCCCCATGACACCAGGCCGATCAGGCGCCCCCCGGCGATCAGCGGGCCGCCACTGTCACCCTGACAGGCGTCGCGGCCCCCCTCCGGCTCCCCGGCGCACAGCATGGAAGCGGCCACGTACCGTCCGTCCGCTCCGCCGGGATACGCCTGTTCACAGGTCGTGTCCGGCAGAACCTTGACGTTCGTACCCCACAGACTGTGGGCGTATTCTCCGCCCCCCGTGGTGTCACCCCAGCCGTACACCGTCGCGGCCGTGCCCGACGCGTAGCCACCGTCGCCGGCCGCCGCCATGGGGATGACCGAGCTGGCGGGCAGCGGCGACGCGAGGGTCAGCACGGCGAAGTCCCCAGCGTTCGTATAGCTGTTGTACTGGGGATTGACCCATGTGGCCGTCACCGGGATCTCCTGACCCTGACTTGACGTCAGGTCGGTCCGCCCCGCTATGACCTTGAGGTCCCGCACCTGGCCGGGCGGCAGCCCCAGAACGGCCATGCTCAGACAGTGTGCCGCAGTCAGGATCTTGGACTGGCCGACCACCACTCCCCCGCAGAACTGCCCCGCCCGCGTACCCCCGAACCGGTCACGGCTGGAGAGGGCGACCGTCCACGGGCTCTGCGAGATGTCGACCGGAAAGCCTCCGATGACGACGCTGTCCGCCGTCGCGGGCGCGGGGGATGTCAGCATTATCAGGGCGGCCGCGGCTCCGAGGGCCAGGGCTCGGGTGAAGGGACGACGCATGGGCGCTCCTCACTGTGAGGTGTTCGTAGAACACCTACAGTGATCCAGCTCGCCCCATCGCGCACACGCAGAAGGCCCGACTCCGCTCAGGAGCCGGGCCCTTCGGCGACGCGGACCGGGACTTAGTCGAGGTAGTCGCGCAGCACCTGGGAGCGCGACGGGTGACGCAGTTTCGACATCGTCTTGGACTCGATCTGACGGATGCGCTCGCGGGTGACCCCGTACACCTTGCCGATCTCGTCGAGGGTCTTCGGCTGACCGTCGGTGAGACCGAAGCGCATGGAGACGACGCCCGCCTCACGTTCGGACAGGGTGTCGAGGACGGAGTGCAGCTGCTCCTGGAGGAGCGTGAAGCTGACCGCGTCGGCCGGGACCACGGCCTCGGAGTCCTCGATGAGGTCACCGAACTCGCTGTCGCCGTCCTCGCCCAGCGGAGTGTGCAGCGAGATGGGCTCGCGGCCGTACTTCTGGACCTCGATGACCTTCTCCGGGGTCATGTCGAGCTCCTTGGCCAGCTCCTCCGGGGTGGGCTCGCGGCCCAGGTCCTGGAGCATCTGGCGCTGCACGCGAGCGAGCTTGTTGATGACCTCGACCATGTGCACCGGGATGCGGATGGTGCGGGCCTGGTCGGCCATGGCGCGGGTGATCGCCTGACGGATCCACCAGGTGGCGTACGTGGAGAACTTGTAGCCCTTGGTGTAGTCGAACTTCTCGACCGCACGGATCAGACCGAGGTTGCCCTCCTGGATGAGGTCCAGGAAGAGCATCCCGCGACCGGTGTAGCGCTTGGCGAGGGAGACCACGAGACGGAGGTTGGCCTCCAGGAGGTGGTTCTTGGCGCGGCGGCCGTCCTCGGCGATGATCTCCAGCTCACGCTTGAGCTTGGGGGCGAGCTTGTCGGCGTTGGCCAGCTTGTCCTCCGCGAAGAGGCCGGCCTCGATGCGCTTGGCGAGCTCGACCTCCTGCTCGGCGTTGAGGAGGGGGACCTTGCCGATCTGCTTGAGGTAGTCCTTGACCGGGTCGGCGGTTGCGCCGGCGGCGGCCACCTGCTGTGCGGGCGCGTCGTCCTCGTCCTCGTCGGAGAGCACGAAGCCGGCGCTCTCTGCGCCCTCGGGCTCCTCGCCGGCCTTGCCGGGGGTCTCCTCGAGCACGCCTTCCTCGAGCAGCTCGGCGTCGTCCTTCTTGGCGGCCGTCTTCTTCGCCGCCGTCTTCTTGGCGACGGCCTTCTTCGCGACCGTCTTCTTGGCGGTCGTCTTCTTGGCAGCGGCCTTCTTGACGGGCGCCTCCTCAGCCGGGTCGTCGGCGACCGGTGCGACCGGAGCGGCGGGGGCTGCGGCCTTCTTGGCCGTCACCGTCTTCGCCGCGACGGTCTTGGTGGCGGTGCGCTTGGCCGGACTCTTCGCCGCGACGCTCTTTCGGGTGCGCTTCGGTTCTGCGGCACTGACCATCAGCGTCACACCCTCTTCCTCGAGGATCTGGTTGAGGCTGCGCAGTACGTTCTTCCACTGAGTGGCCGGAATCTGGTCAGCTTCGAAGGCCCGACGCACATCGTCGCCGGCGATCTGCCCCTCAGCCTTTCCCCGCTCAATGAGAGCCATGACAGAGACGGACTCGGCGATCTCCGGCGGGAGCGTACGGGATGTGCTGGCCGACACGAACAACCTCTCGGAACGTTGGAAAACGGCTTCCGGCCCCGTCCACAGCGGACAGGGGCCGACCGCCGGCTTGGGGATGGGCCGACGGCGCGGGCGGGGCCTGGAGGATGCACAGCGCCGTGAACGGCGTCCGTATTCCCTCCTCGGCTGTCACCTCTTAGGTCATCGCGCAGTCCCGTAGAGCGTTACGCCCAATCCGCGTGGCCCGAGTCACACCCCGCAACCACCCAAAGGCGTTCAGATGCGGGCAGAAGCGTTCAACCGGTGCCATGGTCAGGCCAGACGTGGACGTGCGGCGCTTCACGACCCGCCATGCCGTGGAACCGACGCCGTGGAGCCGGCCCCGGGCGCAGGGATTCTCCGGGCTGCACCGCCGTACCCACGGCCGGCACCGGCCATGGCGACGACGTCCGTCCGTGACCGCGTCGGCCGCACGTGCCGGACGACGCCAGGGGTCTCCGCCGGGCTCCGCCGGGCTCCGCCGGGTCCCGGGAGGATCCGACGGAGTCCGGCGGCGGGCGAGGGCCCCCGGTGGCGGCCGTCGACCGCACGGACCGGGCGTCGGCCGAAGGGGCTGCCCACTGCCGGTCGCACCGCTCGCGCCGTGCGGTCAGTGCTCGCGCGGCGCGGGCACCACGCGCTCCACCTCGGGGTGGACGGTGAGCAGTTGGCG
>NZ_JBHUDX010000026.1:34875-41156 GCF_042678285.1 Streptomyces caeni | reverse complement strand
GCTCGGGCGTCTGCAGGCCGTGTGACCAGTCGACCGTCGTCGTCACACCCGAGTCGAGCGCGTCGACGATGCGGGCGTGCTGGGCCAGGGCGGTCTCGTTCGGACGCTCACACCCCGTGACCGGGCCGCCGGAGACCTGAAGGGCCGCCGAGACGATCCCCGAGAGGTGCTCCAGCATGCGGTTGCCGGCGACCTGGATGAGCAGCGAGTGGAACTCCGCGTCGGCACGCGAGAAGGTCAGGGAGTCGCCCTGTCCCAGGGCATGGCCCATGATCTCGACCATGTCGGCGAGCCGCTGCTGCACCTCCTCGCGCCCGTGCCCGGCGGCCAGGCGCGCGGCGAGCGGCTCGATGGTCCAGCGCAGCTCGCTGAGCTCACGGCGCTGGTCGTCGCGCTGTGGCCCGAAGGCCCGCCACTCGATGATGTCCGGGTCCAGGAGGTTCCAGTCGCTCACGGGGCGCACGCGCGTGCCGACGTTCGGACGGGCGCTGACCAGGCCCTTGGCCTCCAGGACGCGCAGCGACTCACGGACGACGGTACGGGACACCTCGAAGCGCTGGCCGATCTCCTCGGGCACCAGCGGGCGATCGGCGCCCAGGTCGCCGGAGACGATCATCTGGCCGAGCTGCTGGACGAGTTGGCCGTGCAGGCCACGTCCGCGGCTGCCCGCGGCGCGCCGGCCGACACGGCCCAGCTCCGGGTCCGAGCCCTCCCATGCTGGTGCACCGACGCGGTCGGCGGAGGGCGCCTCGGCGTAGGGGTAACGGTCGAGTTCGCCCGGTCCGGCAAGGCCGGAGTCTGCGGAGCGGGCGGCGGTCATCATGGTGTGCGCAAGGGTACTCACGGATCCTTTGTCGGCGCCCTCTCCAACTCCCTTGAGGTCTTTGGTGAAAAGCACACGAAAGGGTGATCGCTCACACCGTCGCAATTGACGCCTTATCGGAAAGAAATGGGCGCTTCTCGGGGAAGTTGTGCGCAGAGGGAGAACAGATGGGCACGCGGGTGGTCATCGGACCCTGCTGCGCAGCGTGGTGAACAGATATGCACAGAGCAGCACTGCCAGGGACAAAGCCAGTGCACCGCCCACGGGTTGCGTGATCACGCGCGCCATCGCGGCCACGTAGCGCTCGCCACCGAAGGGCCACTGCAGCAGCATCAGCTCGCGCATGCGCACGGTGAAACCGGCCGCGGCCCGGACGGACGGGCCCTCCAGCGCCTTCTGCAGGAGCGGTACGACGACGACGGGCACCGCGAGCACCGCGGCGAGACCGGCGGTCGTGGAGCGGAAGATGCCTGCTGCCAGCACGCCGGCCCAGGCGCACCCCACGATCAGGCCGATCCAACTCGTTGCCAGGGAAAGCCAGTCGGCGGGAAGCTCGGTGAGCTCCGGCCCGTGGACGAGGTAGAGCAGCTCGATGTCGCAGCCGACGGCGAGGAAGGCCAGCATCAGCGCCGTGGCCCCGGCGACGAGGAGTTTCGCGGCAAGCAGCCCCAGGCGGCGGGGGACCGTTCCGCGATCCGCGGCCAGGGCGGGGTGCCGGAACTCGTCGCCGAAGGCGACGGCGCCGAGCAGTCCCGCACCGAGTGCCGCCGGCGGCAGCGGGAACTGCAGGGGCCAGGCGGCCAGCAGTCGGTCCTGGGGAGTGTGCCCACCGCGTGCGAGGAGGAGGCAGATGAGGGCGGAGGAAACGAGCACGGCGGCCGCGGTGACGTAACCGGTGCCGATTCCCGCGGCGCGGCGCAGCTCGTACCGCAGCGGCCGCAGGGGACCGGCGGAAGGCCGCACGCTGATGGGTGGCGGGACCGGGGGCAGGCCGTCCGGCTCCCATTCCTCGGACCGCGGTGCCGGGATGGTCTCGGCACTCGCCGTCGGCCCCATGTCCCCGGTTTCGTCGGCCAGTTGGTGGATGAGGACACCGTGCCGGAACGCGGTGTCGCCGATGTCGGCACAGGTACTGCCGTACACGGACAGCCGGTTGCCGCCCTCGTGGACGACTTCCACGGAACGCCGCGTCATTCCGGCCTCCTTGGCGAGCAGGGCGCCGAGGCGGGTGGCGTGCGGGCTGTTGACGGCCACGCGGGGCCGCAGGCGGGTGCGGGCGAAGTCCACCCCTGTCTGATCGGCGACCACCTGGCCCCGGTCCAGCGTGATGACGTGGTCGGCGGTGCGCGCGGCCTCTCTGGGATCTCCCGTGGCGAACAGAACGGTGCCGCCCCGGTCCGCGTGGGCACGCAGAACGCCGTGCAGCCAGCGCCCCTCGCGCGCGGAGATCCCGCCGACGGGGTCGTCGAGCACCAGCCCGTGCGGGTCGGCGAGCAGGGCGCAGGCAATACCGAGGCGCCGGTCCATGCCACGCGAGAGGGTGCCGAGCCGCTCGTCGCGCAGGCCGGCGAGCCCGACGAGTTCGAGAACCTCGTCGGCACGGCGGCCGGCCACCCCCGCCGCCGCGCACAGCATGCGCAGCTGGCCGCGGACCGTCCGCGCCGGATGACCTGGGACATCGCCGAGGAGGACACCCACTTCCCGGGAGGGGTGGGCGATGCGGTGCAGCGGACGGCCCCGGAAGTAGGTGATGCCGCGGCCCGGCTGGAGCTCGAGCATGAGCCGAAGCACCGTCGTCTTGCCCGCACCGGCGGCTCCGAGAAGGGCGGTGACACGGCCTGGGTGCGCCTCGAAGGACACGTCGTCGACGGCGGGCGGAAGGTCCTTGTGGGTTGTGCTGGTCAGTCCGATCGCCTGGATCACCCGAAGCAAGATAGCGCGATTTGTCCGGTTTTTCGGGCAGCGTGAGGGGTGGTGCGGCACAGACCCGCCTCCTCGGCTGTTCCTGCTCGGCCATTTGCACGAGGCCCGTCGTCCGAGCGGCGTCCGCCCGGTCAGACTTCGGGGCGCAGCATCGGCGGGTTGAGCAGGGTGGCACCACCCGCACGGAAGAGCTGTGCCGGGCGTCCGCCCTGCCGGGTCGTCGTGCCGCCCGTGGGGACGAGGAAGCCGGGTGTGCCGGTCACCTTGCGGTGGAAGTTGCGCGGGTCGAGCGCTACGCCCCACACGGCCTCGTAGACCCGGCGCAGCTCTCCGACGGTGAACTCGGGCGGGCAGAAGGCGGTGGCCAGCGATGAATACTCGATCTTGGAACGGGCGCGCTCGACACCGTCCGCCAGGATCTGCGCGTGATCGAAGGCGAGGGGCGCCGTCTGCTCCCCGTCCCTGCCGTGGCCGCCCTGCTGCAGCAGTTCCTCCACCGGGGCCCAGCGCACGCTGTTGGCGTCACCGCCGGGACGGGGCGCGGGCAGGTCGGGAGCGAGCGCGAGGTGGGCGACGCTGACCACTCTCATCCGCGGGTCGCGCTTCGGGTCCCCGTAGGTGGCCAGCTGCTCCAGGTGGGCACCGTTGTCCTGCGCCGGTGCGGACGGGTCGTGGGCGTGCAGCCCCGTCTCCTCGGCCAGCTCGCGGGCAGCGGCCTGCGCGAGGTCCTCGTCGGCCCGTACGAAGCCGCCCGGCAGCGCCCACCGCCCCTGAAACGGGGGCTCGCCCCTTCGCACCGCCAGCGCGCACAGGGCATGGCGGCGCACGGTCAGCACGACCAGGTCCACAGTGACGGCGAAAGGTGGAAAGGCTGACGGGTCGTAGGGCATGTCGCGATCATAGTCGTCTGCCTGACGATAAACACTCCTTTCTTGAACCGCTTCGACGACTGATCCACATCTGTCCGGTACGGCTCTCACCGATGCTCTCCGTCCACGGTCCGCATCCGCGTCATCCGAGGTCACACGCCCAACTGCAACCCGTCGGCAGCCTCCTCCACCATGGCGAGACCTAGTCGCCCGACGCGCACGGAGAAGGGGGCGCCGGCCAGCCTCAGGCCCGTCAGAACGATCTCGCCGAGCGGGGCGCTGCGGACCGGGCACAGGGTCACCGTCCCGGCCGGGACGTCCGGGCGGACACCGGCGAGCGCGGTCAGGAGCAGGACCCCCGCCGCGGCCGCCACGGCGGCTGGACGGCAGGCCACCGGGTGCGGCAGCGGAGCACTCCCCTCCGTACGCGGCTCGCCCGCGAACATCTCGGGCAACCGGTAGCCGAACGCCTCCGCCGCCGCCAGCAGCCCGCGCAGCAGGCCGCTCGCCTCCTTCTCATGGCCGGCTGCAGCCAGTCCCGCGACCGCCACCGCCGTCTCCTGGACCTGTACCGCTCCACCACGGTGTCCGAACGGGTTGTACACCGCGGCCTCGGTGGCCAGACCGCGCAGCCCCCACCCCGAGTCCATGGCCGGCTCACAGAGCAGCCGCGCGAGCTGCTCCGTCCGCGCCTTGTCGAGCAATCCGGGCGCCAGGGCGCCGGATCCGAGCAGGCCGGTGTCGAGGAGATGGGCGGCGCCCGCGCCGAGGTGGGGCATGAGGCGTCCGTCCCGGGTGCGGACGGCCGCCGGCCTGCCGCCCGACCGGTCCTCGGCCCAGAAGCCCTCCGAGAACGCGTCGCGCAGCGTCTCGGCCCACTGGCACAGCTCCGGTCCCCCCGGGCGCCCACAGGCGTCGAGCAGATCCGCGCCGAGAAGCGCCGCCCGGTGGGCGTACGCCTGTGTCTCGCAGCGCAGCGGACCATCCGGTTGCGGGTCGGGGACGTACACGCCGTCCCCGACGGTGGTGCGCAGCCACCGCAGGCAGTGCTCGGCCGCAGGCAGCAGTTCCTCGGTCTCCCGGTCCGGAAGCCCCCAGCGCCGGGCCTCCGCGAGGAGTACGGGGAACAGCAGTGTGGCTTCGGTGCCGGTGCAGCGCGGCGGGAGGTGTGCCCCCGCGTCCCGCCGCGGACCCGGGATCATGCCCGAGCGGACACCGGGGCCGCGCAGTTGGGTGCGGGCCAGGATCCGCAGCGTGCCCGCGGCGAGCCGGGTGCCGAGCGGGAGGGCCATCCGGGCCGCCGCCAGTGACTCGGCGGGCGACGGGCCGCAGCGCCAGGGCGCTCCAGCCGCAAGATGGATGTCGGCAGAGTGGGCCGGATCGCGCAGGAGCAGGGCCTGGAGATCCTCGACGCAGGTGCGCAGCAGCGGCTGGATCCGGGGGTCGTCGCCGGTGGCTTCGGCCCTCGCGAGCAGGTGCGAGGCGCCACGTCCTACGGCCCTGACGGGTCCCGCACCGCCCTGCCGTACCCGCAGCTCCACGCTCCGTGTGCCACCCGGCGGCAGTTCCAGCTCCCAGCGCAGCAGCCCGGCGGTGGCGAGGGCGTCGGACGGCGGCGGATCGGCCGTGACAGCGCAGTCACCTTTCCTGCAGGACCAGCGCAGCCCGGAGTCGTGAACGGTGGCGGGGAGGTCGTGCTCCCTCCCGCCCGAGGCGATCGCGCGCAGGTCCGCAAGGTCCGTGCCGAGGGCCACCTCCACGGGCAGGCGCAGGACCCGCGGGGCCGCACTGCGCAGAATGATCCGCTCGATGCCCTCTGCGGACCTGATGCGCTCCACGACGACGTCCGGGTCCGGTCCGGCGTCGGGAGCCGCGTGAAGGGTCCCCACAAACCTGACTCGGTCGGCCGCCACCATCCGGGCCTGCACGGCGAGCGGTTCCCGCCCCGCCACCCGCACATGACAGCGAGAGAGCAGACGCCGGCCCGCTCGGTAGAACCCCTCCAGACCGTGCCCCGTCAGCTGTCCCTGCTCGGTGGAGATGGCCAGTCCGGGGAGGGCGAGGCAGATCAGGGCGCTGTGAACGGGTGGAAGGACGATCAGACAGTGCGGGGACGGCAGGGGCCGGACCGGGGCCGGGCTCTTCCGCCCGCCGGCCTGCGTGGCGGGAGCAGGCGTGGCGGGAACAGGCATGGCGGGAGCAGGCGTCCGCCCGCGCCCGATGAGCGCCGGCGGTGCGCCGCCCTTCACGGACGGGGGTGCCGGGGGATCGTGTCGGGGAGGTCGGTCGCCGTCCGGGGAGAGGGGCGGTCTGGGCAAGGTCATGATGCGGTTTCCTCTGCACTCGGTACGCCTTGGGCGCGCCCGGCGCCGGGTGAGGGGCTCCGGCGGGTCGTGCACGGTGCGGTGGCGCGACCCGATCACGGGTTCGGCCACTCAGGTGAACGGTTCGGGCTTGCTCCGGGTCACGCCTGGGGGCAGGGATGACGACCGAATGGCGGTGCGTCGGGCGGCACGGGGTCCTCATGTGCCCTCCTCACGCGCATGTGGAGCGGCGCCGCGGCGCGGGGTTCCGGACCGAGTGGGCCGAGTGGGCCGAGTGGGCCGGCTGGTCGCGCCCTCGGCCCGGCGCCGCGGCCCGGCGCCGCGGCCCGGGCCGTCGGACGG
>NZ_JBHUDX010000026.1:0-34857 GCF_042678285.1 Streptomyces caeni | reverse complement strand
GCCGGTGACGCGCCTCGGCCGCCGTGGGGATGCCGGGGGAACGGCGCGGCGGCCGGTTGCCGCCGCTCGTCAAACGCGCCGCCGCAGGTCCGTCGTGTCCCCCAAGGCGCTCCGGGTCCGCGCCGCGCCCCGAGCCACGGGGCGGCCGGGAGGTGCCAAACGGCAGCGACGTGCCACCCGACGGCGTCGTGACCGCCCCCTCCATCGTCTCCTCCGCCCCGGTCGCCTCCTTGGACTCCTTCGTCTCGGTCGCCTCCTCGGACTCCTTCGTCGCGCGGCCGGCCCTCTCCGACCGCAGGCAGCGGCGGACGGTCTCCGGGTCCAGGCCCTCGTTGCACGCCTGGTGCAGAAGGCGGGCGAAGAGGTAGTCCGGGTCGGCGCCCAGGGCCATGGCGAAGGCTTCGCGGGCTTCGAGCTCGTCTCCCGTCGACCAGGCGACCCACCCGGCGAGCGTCAGGGGCGCGGCGGCGTGCTCGCCGTAGGAGGCGACGCAGCAGCGGGCCAGGGCGCGCCACAGTCTCAGGGCCAGGGGGGCCTCCGCGCCTTCCATCCACTCCGCGGCCCGGTCGCGGGTCGTGCGGTCCTGGAGGCCGAGGATCAAAGCCGCGGCCTCGTCGTGTGCGAGCAGGTCGTCGTCGCGGAGGTCCGCCGGCAGGATGCCGGACACGGTTGGGGCCTCGGCGAAGCGCGCCATGACGCGCTCCGCCAGTTCGAGCGTTGCCGCGGCGACCTCCTCGCGGGTACGGTCGCCCAGGATCCTCGGAACGAGTGCCAGGCTCGCGGCGTCCAGCGCGGCCTCCTGGCCGAGAGCGGCCGGCGTTTCCCGGGGCGTGAGTCTCGCCCTGAACTCCTTGAGACTGCCGCGCACTTGAAGGCCGGCGTAGGTCGCGGCCGCGGCCAGGACTGAGGTGCCGGGCAGGCCCATCGGCCGTCCTTCGGGTGGACAGCACCCCGGGCTCGGGCAGCAGTACGACCAGAAGCGGCCGTCGGAGATGCAGAGAGCCTCCACCACGGGAACGTCGAGGCGACCGCATGCCGTGCGCAGCAGCTGGGCGAGTGGCCGCAGACGCTCCATCACGTCGCGTCCTGTCTCGCCGTTCGCCGGTTCCTGTACGAGGTAGGCGACCATGTGCTCCGGCCGGAAGCCTCTGCGCTCGCTGCCGGTCACCAGCCCGTGCGCCAGCTGCTCGGCCACCGACGGCCAGTCGCCGGGGTGGGCGGGGATGCCGAGTCGTGCGCGCCCGCCGAACCTCCCCCGCTTTTCCCGGTCGTGCAGCGCGACCAGCACGATGCTGTCCTCGGGGCGGTAGCCGAGAAGGTAGGGCAGGGCGTCTGCCAGCTCGGTCGGCGTGCGCAGCGTGACCTGGGGCTCATCACGGAGTTCTGCGGAGGGATCGTGTCCGCCGCGCGCCGTGGGCTCACTGCTGTCGGGCGCGGATCCGCCCGTGTCACCGATGCCGGAGGAGCCGGCCGCTTCGTCGTGGTTCGTCATGCCGTGACCATCTCGCGGATCTTGGAATTCCGCTTGGCCTGTGGACAACCCCGGCCATGAGCACGCCAGGAGTTCTCCACAGGTCACGGGGCCCGCTCGCACGATGTCCGGCCGATCGGGTTGCATGGACGCCATGACCGATGAACATCCGCGCCCCACGACGGACGACACCAGGCCCATCGCCGCGGAGGATCCGCGCGCCACCGCACAGGGCCTGCCCGTCCCGCCGGAGGTTCCGCGCGCCACAGCGGACGGCCCGCACGCCGCGTCCGGGGACCTGCCTGCCCCGGCCGGGAACCCGAGCGCCGCGGCCGTGGCCGACGGCCTGCGCGCCGCGGCCGACGCCCTGCTCGCCCGGCTCGTCGGCGCGCGAGCGGGCGGTGCGCGGCTGCGCGAGGACCAGTGGCGTGCCATCCAAGCCCTGGTGGCGGACCGGCGCAGAGCCCTGGTCGTCCAGCGCACGGGCTGGGGCAAGTCGGCGGTGTACTTCGTCGCGACCGCGCTGCTGCGCGAGCGCGGCGCGGGTCCCACTGTCATCGTCTCGCCGCTGCTCGCCCTCATGCGCAATCAGGTCGAAGCCGCCGCCCGCGCCGGTATCCACGCGCGGACCATCAACTCGTCCAACACGGAGGAGTGGGAGACCGTCCGGGCCGAGGTGGCCGCGGGTGAGGTGGACGTACTGCTGGTGAGCCCGGAACGGCTCAACAACCCTGACTTCCGCGACCGGGTGCTCCCCCGGCTGACGGCCACGACCGGTCTGCTCGTGGTCGACGAGGCTCACTGCATCTCGGACTGGGGCCATGACTTCCGCCCCGACTACCGGCGGCTGCGCACGATGCTCGCGGACCTCCCGTCCGGCGTGCCCGTCCTGGCGACGACGGCCACGGCCAACGCACGCGTGACGGCCGACGTGGCGGAGCAGCTCGGTACCGGGGTGGGGGCGGACGCTCTGGTTCTGCGCGGATCTCTGGACCGGGAGAGCCTGAGGCTCGGCGTGCTCCGGCTTCCGGACGCCGCCCACCGGTTGGCCTGGCTCGCCGATCACCTCGGTGAGCTGCCCGGGTCCGGGATCGTCTACACCCTCACGGTGGCGGCCGCCGAGGAGGTCACCGCGTTCCTCCGGCAGTGCGGGCACACCGTGGCCTCCTACACCGGGAAGACGGAGAACGCGGACCGCCGGCAGGCCGAGGAGGACTTGCTGGCCAACCGGGTCAAGGCCCTGGTCGCCACGTCCGCCCTCGGCATGGGTTTCGACAAGCCGGACCTCGGTTTCGTGGTGCACCTCGGCTCGCCCTCGTCCCCGATCGCCTACTACCAGCAGGTGGGACGCGCGGGCCGCGGTGTGAAACACGCGGAGGTGCTGCTGTTGCCGGGCAGAGAGGACCAGGCGATCTGGGACTACTTCGCCTCGATCGCGTTTCCTCCCGAGGAGCAGGTGCGGCGCACTCTGGAGGCCCTGGCCGAGGCGGGCCGCCCCCTGTCGCTGCCCGCCCTCGAACCACTGGTCGAACTGCGCCGGTCCCGGCTGGAGACGATGCTCAAGGTTCTCGACGTGGACGGGGCGGTGCGCCGTGTCCAGGGCGGCTGGATCGCGACGGGGGCTCCGTGGACGTACGACGCCGAGCGGTACGCCTGGGTGGCCAAGCAGAGGGAGGCCGAGCAGCAGGCGATGCGCGACTACGTGACGACGACAGGGTGCCGGATGGAGTTCCTGCGGCGGCAGCTGGACGACGAGGCAGCGGCTCCCTGTGGGCGCTGCGACATCTGTGCCGGACCGCGGTTCACGGACTCTGTCTCCCCCGCCGCCCTGGACGCGGCACGGGGTGAACTGGGCCGCGCGGGCGTCGAGGTCGAGCCGCGGAAGATGTGGCCGACGGGCCTGCCGGCGATAGGTGTGGATCTGAAGGGGCGCATCCCGGGCGGGGAACAGGCGGCGCCGGGGCGGGCCCTCGGACGGCTCTCGGACATCGGCTGGGGCAACCGGTTGCGGCCGCTGCTCGCGCCCCAGAGCCCGGACGGGCCCGTGCCGGACGATGTCGCGCGGGCCGTGGTCGGCGTGCTGACCGACTGGGCGAAGGGACCTGGCGGCTGGGCCTCCGGCGAGCCCGGTGCCCAGCCGCGTCCGGTCGGCGTGGTCACCATGGCCTCGCACAGCCGTCCGCGGCTGATCCAGACCCTGGGGGCGCGTGTCTCCGAGGTCGGACGGCTGCCGCTGCTGGGGTCCGTGGAGTACGCGGGCGATGTACCGCGGGTACCCAGAAGCAACAGCGCGCAGCGACTGAAGGCACTCGACGGGGCGCTGACCGTGCCGCCCGCGCTGGCCTCAGCCCTCCGGGAGACGCACGGTCCGGTGCTGCTCGTGGACGACGCGACGGAGACGGGCTGGACGCTGGCGGTGGCCGCCCGCATACTCCGACGTGCCGGAGCGGAGGGGGTGTTGCCGCTGGTCCTCGCCGTGCAGGCGTGACCCGTCCGTTCCCGGGGAACACACTGGGCAGTGACGGCAGGGGATATAGGTCACGCATCACCAGGAACCGGTCGGCAGCACCAATTGCTCGTTGCCGCATTCCAGTTCGGCGGGAACAATTGAGTTCCGCTCCCCGCGCGGCTCGTCCGTGATCCGGTAGGGCTCTCTGCGGTGTGGGCTCCCCCAAGTCAGACCCCGCCCGCAGTGTGGGCGCGTAGCCGAAGGGAGGATCGTGACCTTCGGATTCGCTCCGTCCTCAGCGGCATCCATGTCGGCCTCCGCCGAATCGTCCGCCGTGTCTGCCAATCCCATGGCCCGGATGCTCGAGCCCGCGGAATGGGCCGCCGCGGGAATCCCACTGCTGCGCAATCCCCGGGACATCGTGAGCGGACTGCACTCCCGGCACCGGCCGCGGCCTTCCACCGCCATCGTGGCCGTCCTGGATCCGGACGAACGGCTGCGGGCGAGCGCCTCGTTCACCCGGCGTCCGGCGCCGGCGGACGGCTGGGTGCTGCGCAACGCGCTGCTCGCCCAACTGCGCCGGGTCATCCCGCACGACCTGCGGCGCCGTACCCCCGTGCGGACGGCCGTGCTGCTCTACTGCCGAGAGGGCGACACACGGTGGACGGAGGAGGACGGAGCGTGGATGTGGGGCCTGCGCGATGCGTGCACGCTGCACGGGCTGCGCTGCGGTGCGTACATCACGCTGACGCGTGAAGGCTGGCAGGTACTGGGCGAGGGCCGAGGCGGACGCCGCCCCAACGCGGACTCGCCGCCGGAGGCGTTCGGCCTGGCAGGCGCTCCGCCGCCTCAGCCTCGCACGGGGGGCGTGACCTCCGAGGTACTGCGCCGGGCCGCCGCCCGCTGAACGGAGCGGCGTCATCGCCGGCTCAGCGACGCAGTGCCTTCTCGCGCGGGAGGCCGTGATTCAGCGACGTACGACGGCGCACGTCATGGCAGCGCCGCACGGCAGGAGCAGGATCCGGGGCGAACGCGGCGCGGGCACGCCGACGCCGTCGCCCTGGCGGTCCCGCGCAGGCGCCGTGCGTTCATGGACGCTCGGCCGGGAAGCCGAGCAGCCGCGTCCGCGCGCCCCGAGGCACCGGAACCGGGCCGGCCGCCTCGTGGAAGGGCACGCGGAAGCGACCGCCGTACCGGTGCCGCCGCGGCGGCACCCACATCGGCTGTCGGTGCCCGGACCGCACAGCCGGACAGGGCCTCCGGCGCAGCGGGCGTCTGAGCGATCCGGACCTGGTCCGGATCGCTCAGACGCCCGCGCCGAGCACCGAGTTGATCTGCTGGGGGTCGCCGCAGACGATCAGCAGGGCACCGGCCCTGGCGAGCGCCAGCGGAAGCGTGGCGGCGACGGTGGCGTCCGGGCCGCCATTGACAGCGACCACGACCACCGAGCGGGCGGCGGCACGGGACGCGACGGAGGCATCGGCATAGAAGATGTCGTCGCCGGCGTCGTGCTGCGCCCAGTAGGCGGCCTCACCGAAGGACAGTTCGTGCGCGGCCCATGGGTGCGGCGCGCCGGTGGTGATCACCAGCACGTCACCCGGGGCACGGCCGGACTCCAGCAGCAGGTCGACGGCTTCCTCGGCGGCGTCCAGGGCACCCTCGAGCGAGGCCGGGATGAGCTGGATCTGCGGGGTCGCGGAGGGAGCGGACGGACCGGGCTTGGGCGTGGCCGGTTCGCGCGTGGTGCGCTGGGCCGGCATCGGCCGGGGCCCCGGGCGGCCGGGGCGCGCGGGGGCCGCGGGGCGCGGGCCGGGTACGGGACGAGGGGTCGGCGCGGTACGGCCGCTGGCCGGAGTGGCGCGGGGACCCTGGGCACTCTCGTGAATCTGAGGCTCCTCGGGAATGAGAGGCATAGCTGATGTTTATCAAACGCCGGTGCGACGCGCGTCGGCGGGTGGCACACGAGTGCGACCGGAACCGGTCAGAAGTCGAAGCCGAGCTGGCCCTCGATTTCCGGCACGCTTCCGTCCGCCCAGTTGCGGACCTTCTTGAGGTGCCGCCACTGGGGCAGCGCATCAAGATACGCCCACGACAAGCGGTGGTACGGGGTGGGGCCCCGCTCCTCCAGCGCGGCCTTGTGCACAGGTGACGGATACCCGGCGTTGGCCGCAAAACCGAAGTCTGCATGGTCGATACCCAGTTCGGCCATCATTTTGTCGCGGTGGACCTTGGCGATCACCGAGGCCGCCGCGACCACCACGCACGACTGGTCGCCCTTGATCACCGTACGGACCTTCCAGGGCGCCCCCAGGTAGTCGTGCTTCCCGTCGAGGATGACCGCGTCGGGCCGGACGGGCAACGCCTCCAGGGCACGCACCGCGGCGAGCCGCAGCGCGGCCGTCATCCCGAGGTCGTCAATCTCCTCGGGGGAGGCATGACCGAGCCTGTAGGCCGTCACCCAGTTCTCCAGTTGCCCGGCGAGCTCGGTGCGCCGCTTGACGGTGAGCAGCTTGGAGTCGGTGAGGCCTTCGGGCGGTCGGCGCAGGCCCGTGACCGCCGCGCAGACGGTGACGGGTCCGGCCCACGCACCGCGCCCCACCTCGTCGACACCGGCGACGACCTTCGCTCCGGTCGTTGCGCGCAGGGAGCGCTCGACGGTGTGGGTAGGGGGTTCGTACGGCATGGCGCCCCTAGCGTACGCCGCCGGGATGACCGTGCGACACCCCGGTTCCCCGGGGCAACGGCACACCCTGCGGCGCCGCCCGCGACGCCCGTTCCCGGGCTGGGCCGCTCGCCGCCCAGCCCGCGTCGTCCGGGACCTTCGAACCCCGGACGAGCCTCGCTACGGCCGAAGCAGCGGGATCATCAGCTGGTCGACCATCTCCTCGATTTCCTGGTCGCTCCATTCACTTCCGCACATTTTCGAGCGGTACATCATCATCGCCGGGATGACGTCGTAGACGTATCTGTTTGCGGCGCCGCAGCGTACCTCCCCCCGCCGGATCCCACGGTCGATGACTTCTCGCAGCAGCTTTATGGTGGGCTCCACGACTCCCTGGTAGATCACGCCGTGGAAGCGCTCGGCCTGCACGGTGTCGCATTCGTGAATCACTGAGCGAAGCGCGAACCCGGGGCGCGAGTACATTGCCTCGCGCGCCCGCCGGCACAGCGCGAGCAGGTCCTCCCGCACACCTCCGAGGTCGGGCGCCTCGTCGAAGCGCGGCAGGCCGGCCTGCAGCGCGTCCGCGACAAGATCCTCCTTGGACTGCCAGCGACGGTAGACCGCGGCCTTGCCGGTCTGGGCGCCGGCGGCGACACCCTCCATCGTGAGGCCGTTCCACCCGACCGTACTGAGTTGCTCCAGCGCGGCGTCAAGGATCGCGCGCTCGAGCACGGCACCGCGCCGACGCAGGGAAGCCGACTGCGCGGAGGGGGCCGTCGGGGACGAAGTACCCATCTGTGTATCTCCGTTGGGCATGGGGAAGCGGGGGGTTTGCAGGGAAGGCGGTGAGCGGTCGAGCGGAGCCGCACGGCAACGAAACCAGTGAACGCTTGCGTTCACTGAAGGGGACTCACTACCGTTTGACGCGACAGTGAACGCGAGCGTTCACTAACACACTTGTGGGGGACCCATAGTGACAACCTCTCCGTTGATCCAGGAACAGAAGCCGGGAGCCGCACGCCGGGAGGGGCATCCCAGCATCGCGCTCACCGTCATCGTGGCCTGCCAACTCATGGTGGTACTCGATGCGACGATTGTGAACATCGCCCTCCCGCACATTCAAGACGCGCTGAAGTTCAGCACGACCGACCTGACATGGGTGGTCAGCGCGTACACGCTCACCTTCGGTGGCCTGCTGCTTCTCGGCGGCCGGGCCGGCGACATCCTCGGCCGGCGCCGGGTCTTCATGACGGGCATCCTGCTGTTCACCTTCGCCTCGCTGCTCGGGGGACTCGCCCAGGAACCCTGGCAGTTGCTCGCCGCGCGCGCCTTGCAGGGCATGGGTGGCGCGATCGCGTCGCCCACCTCGCTGGCGCTCATCACCACCACCTTCCCCGAAGGCCCGGAGCGCAACCGGGCCTTCGGAGTCTTCGCCGCCGTTTCGGCCGGTGGCGGCGCGATCGGTCTGCTGGCCGGCGGCATGCTCACGGAGTGGCTCGACTGGCGCTGGGTCCTCTTCGTCAACGTGCCCATCGGTGTGCTGATCGCCTCGCTCACCCCCCGGTACATCAACGAGTCCGAACGCCATCCCAGGCGCTTCGACATCGCGGGCGCGCTCACGTCGACGACCGGCATGGCGTCCCTCGTGTACGGCTTCATCCGCGCCGCCGGAGAGGGCTGGCGCGACAGTGTCACGATCGGGTCCTTCGGTGCGGCCGTGGTGCTGCTGCTGGCGTTCGCCTTCATCGAGACGCGGGCCAAGGAGCCGATCACGCCGCTGCGCATGTTCGCCGACCGCAACCGGTCCGGCACGTACGTGATCATGCTGAGCCTGGCAGCGGCGATGTTCGGCATGTTCTTCTACATCGTGCTCTTCGTGCAGAACGTGCTGGGATACAGCCCGATCTCGGCCGGCGTGGCCTTCCTGCCGGTGACGGTCGCGATCGTGACCGGCGCCGGACTGTCGCAGCGGTTCCTGCCGATCCTCGGCCCCAAACCGTTCATGCTGGTCGGGACGACCCTGGTCGTGCTCGGGCTCGGCTGGCTGACGTTCATCGCACCCGACAGCTCCTACGTCAAAGGAGTGCTCGGCCCGATGCTGGTGTTCGGCTTCGGCATGGGCCTGAACTTCGTGACGCTCACGCTCACCGCGGTCTCGGGCGTCGCCCAGCACGAGGCGGGTGCGGCGTCGGGTCTGCTGAACACCACCCAGCAGGTGGGCGGATCGCTCGGCCTGTCCATCCTGACCACGGTCTTCGGAACGGCCAGCCGGAACGAGGCCGACAAGCAGATACCGAAGTTCCTGGCGAACGGCACGGCCGAGCAGAAGGCGGAGTTCGCCAGGGCCCACCAACTGCCGGCCCCCTGGGGCCACGAGGTCCTCGCCCAGGGCATCTCGACGGCGTTCGTCCCGGCCGCCGCGATGGCCGCACTCGCGCTGATCACGGCCGCGGTGGTCATCCGGGTCCGCAGGAGCGACCTGGAGGCGCTGTCCGGCACGGCGGGACCGGCCGGCGGCTGAGGATGCCGTCCCGCCCCTGTCTCCGGTCCATCGACCGGAGGCAGGGGCCGGCCGCCCGAGAGCCCTCGTGGAGACCGACGGCGAGGGCGTCGGCGGGGACGCCCGCGACACGACGCCCGCCGTGCCCGTCACATCACCGGTCACGTCACGGGGGGCCGCGCTCCGGCCGTCCGCGGTACGGCCGCGCCAGGCGCCGCTGCCGTACCCACCGCCTACGCCGACGGCGACACCCAGTCCGGCAGGGGCTCCGTCCGCTCCAGCCATTCCGCCGGGGGCGCCCCTGCCTTCCCCGAGGCGATCACTCCGCCGACGATGGCGCAGGTCGTGGACACGTCACCACCGGCCCGTGCGGTCGTCCAGAAGCCCTGTTCGTAGTCACCGAGGGCGCGCGCCGCCGACCAGAGAGCGAACGGCACCGTGTCGTGCGCCGTCCGGCGCCGTCCGCAGCCGAGGACCGCCGCGACGGTCCCCGTGTCGCCGTAGTCGAGCATGTCTCGCGCCCGGCGCAGCCCCGCTCCGACGGCGCTCTTCGGGATGAGCGCGACGACGCCGTCGAGGAGTGCCCCTGGGCTGGGCGGGCCGACGGGGTCCGCGACGAGGGCCGCCGCCGCGGCGACCGCCATGGCGCCGACCACGGCCTCGCGATGCTGGTGGGTGGGGTACGCGGAGATCTCCGCCTGATACGTGGCGTGCTCCGGGTCGTCGGCGTACCAGGCGCCCAGAGGGACGGTGCGCACCGCCGCGCCGTTGCCCCACGATCCGTGGCCCTTGAACAGGGCCGCGGCCTGCTCGCGCCAGTCGCCGCCCCGGTGGACACTCGCGAGGAGGCGGTCGATCGGGGGCTCGTAGCCGCGCTGCGCATCGTGGTGCTCGGCGAGGGAGCGGGCGAGCACATCCTGGTCGACGCGATGGTGCGCGGCCAGGACGGCCACGACGGAGCAGGCCATCTCCGTGTCGTCCGTCCACTGCCAGAGGCGCGGCGGCAGCTCGCGGCGCGTGAGGAGCGCATGGCTCGCGGGCGCGAGAAACCGTGCGCCGAGCGCGTCCCCCACCGCCAGCCCGCGCAGGACGGCCAGGGCGCGCCCCAGGCGGCCGGTGGAGGAGAAGTCACTGGTCATCGCCCTGCCACTCTATCCAGCGATCCAGTAGGGCTCCGGGTCGCGCCAGCGCTCGAACGGTCGGTCGAGGCTGTACTTGCCGTCCTCCCCGAGGACGAGCATGCGCGTCTCGCCGTTCCCGGGGTTCGAGAGCGATTCGAACTCCGCGACGGTCCAGTGGAACCAGCGCATGCAGAACAGCCGCATGGCCAGGCCGTGGGTCACCAGGAGCACGTTCGGCGGGTGGTCCGGGGCCTCGAAGCTGCGGAACAGGCTCTCCAGGAAGCCGCCCACCCGGTCGTACACGTCGGCGCCGGACTCACCCTGGGCGAAACGGTAGAAGAAGTGCCCGTACGCGTCGCGGTACGCCTTCTGGAGCTGTACGTCGTCGCGGTCCTGCCAGTTGCCCCAGTCCTGCTCGCGCAGCCGGGGCTCCTCCCGGACCCGGACGAGCCCGGGGTCCAGGTGAAAGGCGTGGAGCGTCTCATGGGTACGGCGGTACGGGGAGACGTACACGCTGACGCACTCCCGGCCGAAGAGCTCCCGCAGTCGTTTTCCCGTCTCCTCCGCCTGCCGCCATCCCCTCTCGGTGAGCGGCAGGGCGTGGTCGGGTTCGCGTTCGTACACGGAGTCATCGGCGTTGCCCACCGACTCGCCGTGCCGGACAAGGACGATGCGCCGTGGTCTTGCCATGCCAAAACCCTAGATCGGGTGACGCCCGAACGAGCACTCGAGGGACGCCCATACGGCGCAGGTCACACTTGAACCGCTCCCCACCGGCTCCATCCGGTTTTCGGACTCACACGATCCAGGTGGGCTCCAGATCCACGATGTCGCCCGTGAGCGCCGCGACGTCCGCCTCCGTCTGCGCCCTCAGGGCCAGGCGCTCCACACGCTCCTCGCGGTACTTGCCGTGCTCGGCGGCCGACTGCCACATCGAGAGGATCATGAACTCATGGCCCGGTGCCTCGCCGAACAGTCCGCGGACCATGCCCGGTGAGCCGGCCATGGCCGGGTTCCAGACCTTCTCCTGCATCAGCGCGAAGTGCTCGGCCCGCTCCTCATGGACCCGGCAGTGCGCCACGCGGACCAGGTCGGCGTCCGTGAAGCGCGGCTCGAATCCGGTCTTCACGTCGAACCGGTGGTCGAAGAGCCTGACCTGCTGGTCCTTGAATGTGCCCGACTGCGACGCGGCCAGCCGGTCGTGGGAACGCGCCATGAACGAGTCGTAGAACGCACGGCTCTCCCAGAACGCGAAGATGTGCGCCACACCGGGCCTCACCCGGCTCCAGCCCCCGCCCTGTCCCCGGAAGCCCGGCTCCCCCGGAAGCCCCGCCCACTTCCGCTGCCCCCGCTCGAAACCGCGGCGGTCCACCACGGTGCAGCGAATCCACTTGACCAGCACCGCGCCATCGTAAGGCCCCCGTGCGTGGCGTTGGTCACGCTCCGGTGGAGTGCACCCGCGCGAGCGCCCCCGCGCAGGAGGCACAATGGACAACTGGCCCTCATGGCAAGGAAGTTCGTACAGAGGGCACATGACAACGGGGAGGGGATGGGGTGAGCGGTCTCAACAAGGGCATCCGCAAGGTGGAACTGGCGGTGAAATGGGACCCCAGTCCGGCCGGGCAGCCGCCCACCGACCTCGACATCGTGGCCGCGACCTACCGGGCGGAAGATCCGTACGGGGATCCGGCCTATGCCGTGCACTTCGACAAGCGCTCCCCCGACGGCACGATCTACCTGAACCGCGACAGCGTGGACGGCAAGGGGTTCGGCTGGGACGAGGTCATGACCCTCGAACTCCATCGGCTCGACAGCGGGTACGCGCGCGTGGTGGCCGGCGTCGTCATCCAGCAGCGCAGCGGCCGCAAGACGTTCGTCGGCGTCCTGAACCCCGGGCTGCGCCTGCGCGAGGGCTACACGGTCCTGGCCGAGGACGACTTCGGCGGCGTCCCGGGCGCGACGGCGGCGACCGTGGCCGAGTTCGTGCGCGACGCCTCGGGCGAGTGGGCCTACCTCCCGGGCATCCACGGCTACGACACCGACCCGTCGGGCTTCGTCCGCGTGATGGGCAGCCCGCAGGACGCCTGAACGCCCTCCCCGGGGGACCGCCGCCAGCGCGTCCTCTCTGTAAGAGCGGTCGCCCCCGGGAGGGCGGACCGGCCGGTGGCCGGGCCGCCCTCCCGGGATCCGGGTACTGGCGCAGGGGGTCGTCCCGATGCCTCGCCTGCGCAGGGCCCGCCGAAAGCAACGCACCGGGCGGCTCAGCTGAGGCGAAATAACGCACGGTCGTGGCGCCGGCCGGTCGCGGCTCATGGACTACACCGTCCAACCGGTCTGCCCTTCACCCGCGGACCCAGCTCGGGTGCTGACGGCGTGGAGGCCGTCGATGACTTCGCGGGCGTCGTGGCTCGGATCGGTGCGGGCCACGCCGACAAGCGCCTTCGAGATCGCCGGCGGGGTGCGCAACTCGTGAGAAGCGTTGGCATGCGAATCCCCGCTGCTCGGCGACGTGCGCTTCGAACCGAGTGAGCACCGCGCCGAAGGCGTCGGCGAGCTCGCGGAACCCGTCTTTGCGGCCCGGTAGCCGGATTCGGTGTCGTCCCCGCCGGCGTGACCGCCCTCGACAACGCGATTCCGGCTGTGGCCGACCTCGATCCAGATCCGCTCAAGGCCCTCCGCCAGGCCGCAACGGGGCTTCTTCGCCAGGCGGTCGCCAAGTTCGGGTCCGAAGACGAGGCCGCCCGACGGGTGGCCACCGCGGTGACGTCTCCTCATATGAAAGGGGACGCGGTCGGCATCGGGCGCTCCGGTGCGACGGCCTGGACCACGGGCCGCTGGCGGACACCGATCCGGTCGGCGTCAAGATGTCCTGCACCCGGGCGCTGCGCACCACGGTGGCCACGCACCAGGGTCCGCTGGCGGTGTATGTGGCCCACTTGGGGGCCGCACGGGTGAATCCCGGGGCAGGCTTCTGGACGGACTCACGGGACAGAGCCGCGCGGTCGCTCGGCAAGGCCATCGCCGCCGAGCAGAGTGAGCGGGTGGTGCTGCTCGGCGGCCTGAACAGCACCATGGACGACCGCGCGTTCGCCGGCATCACCTCGTAGCTGCGCTCGGCCCAGGGCTCGGCCGGGAACGGCTTCGGCCTCCGCCGGTCGGCGAAGTTCCCGGTGGTGGGTATCGACCAGATCCTGGTCCGCGGTGTGAAGCCGGAGAGCTCGTGGGTGCTGCCGGCCACCGGCAGTGACCACCTGTCGGTGGCGGCCGGAACCAGCTGGTGAACACCGCATGAGGACCGGCGCTCCACCTGCCGCCCGCAATCGAGCGGCCGGCTCCCTGCCGGGCCGGGCGCTCGTCGTTCTCCCGCCGCGATCGCGGCGGGAGCTCCGAGAGACTGACTGCGGCGAGGGGCGCCGGCCACCGGGCCGGCGCCCCTCCTGCCGTCAGTGTTCAGCGGAACCGCGCCGAATGTCGCAGTCAACGCGATTCCGCTCTTTCTCAGCTGCAGCCGCTCGTCGAGCCGCAGCCCTCGCAGATGTAGCAGGAGCCCGCTCGCTGCATCTTCGTGCCGCAGGAGAAGCACAGCGGGGCGTCCGCCTGGATGCCCAGCTGCATCTCCACCAGTTCGGCGCTGGTGTGCGCCTGCTGCGGGGCCGGCTTGGCCGCCGCGGTGTCGGCCTTCGGAGTGGCGATCGCCTTCAGCTCCTGGGCGCGCGGCGCCGACTGGGCCAGGCCCTCCACATCGACCTCGTCGTCGGCCGGCTCGTACGAACCGGTCTCCAGATGGCGCTGGCGCTCCTCGGCGGAGTGGATGCCGAGCGCGGAGCGCGTCTCGAAGGGCAGGAAGTCCAGGGCCAGCCGGCGGAAGATGTAGTCGACGATCGACTGCGCCATCCGCACGTCCGGGTCGTCCGTCATACCGGCCGGCTCGAAGCGCATGTTGGTGAACTTCGAGACGTACGTCTCCAGCGGCACGCCGTACTGCAGACCCACCGAGACGGCGATCGAGAAGGCGTCCATCATGCCCGCGAGGGTCGAACCCTGCTTGGACATCTTGAGGAAGACCTCGCCGAGCCCGTCGTCCGGGTAGGAGTTGGCGGTCATGTAGCCCTCGGCGCCGCCGACGGTGAACGACGTGGTGATGCCGGGACGACCCTTCGGGAGGCGCTTGCGGACCGGGCGGTACTCGACGACCTTCTCGACCTTGGTCTCCGTGGCCGCCTCCTGCGCCCGCTTCTCGGCGGACTCCTTCTTCTTGGCGGAGAGCGGCTGGCCGACCTTGCAGTTGTCGCGGTAGATCGCGAGCGCCTTGATGCCCATCTTCCACGCCTCGAAGTAGATCTCCTCGACCTCCTCGACGGTCGCCGACTCCGGCATGTTGACCGTCTTGGAGATGGCGCCGGAGATCCACGGCTGGATCGCGGCCATCATGCGGACGTGGCCCATCGGGGAGATGGCGCGCTCGCCCATGGCGCAGTCGAAGACCTCGTAGTGCTGGTGCTTGAGGCCTGGCGCGTCGATCACATTGCCGTGCTCGGCGATGTGGGCGACGATCGCCTCGATCTGCTCCTCCTGGTAGCCCAGGCGGCGCAGCGCCTGCGGCACGGTGCCGTTGACGATCTGCATCGAGCCGCCGCCGACCAGCTTCTTGAACTTGACCAGGGCGAGGTCCGGCTCGACGCCGGTGGTGTCGCAGCCCATGGCGAGACCGATGGTGCCGGTCGGCGCGAGGACGGACGCCTGGGAGTTGCGGAAGCCGTTCTTCTCGCCGAGGCGGATCACGTCCTGCCATGCCTCCGTGGCGGCGGCCCACACCGGGGTGTCCAGGTCGTCCATGCGCACGGCCCGGGCGTTGGCGTCGGCGTGCTGCTTCATGACGCGCAGGTGCGGCTGCTCGTTGCGGGCGTAGCCGTCGTACGGGCCGACGACCGAGGCCAGCTCGGCGGAGCGCTTGTACGCGGTGCCGGTCATCAGGGAGGTGATGGCTCCGGCCAGGGCCCGGCCGCCGTCGGAGTCGTAGGCGTGGCCGGTGGCCATCAGCAGGGCGCCGAGGTTGGCGTACCCGATGCCGAGCTGGCGGAAGGCGCGGGTGTTCTCGCCGATCTTCTGGGTCGGGAAGTCCGCGAAGCAGATCGAGATGTCCATCGCGGTGATGATCAGCTCGACGACCTTGGCGAAGCGCTCGACGTCGAAGGACTGGTTGCCCTTGCCATCGTCCTTGAGGAACTTCATCAGGTTCAGCGAGGCGAGGTTGCAGGACGTGTTGTCCAGGTGCATGTACTCGCTGCAGGGGTTCGAGCCGTTGATGCGGCCGGACTCCGGGCACGTGTGCCAGTGGTTGATGGTGTCGTCGTACTGGATGCCGGGGTCGGCGCAGGCCCAGGCGGCCTCGGCCATCTTGCGGAAGAGCGCCTTGGCGTCGACCTCCTCGATGACCTCACCGGTCATGCGGGCGCGCAGACCGAACTTCCCGCCGTTCTCGACGGCCTTCATGAAGGTGTCGTTGACGCGGACCGAGTTGTTGGCGTTCTGGTACTGGACGGAGGTGATGTCGTCGCCGCCCAGGTCCATGTCGAAGCCCGCGTCGCGCAGGGCGCGGATCTTCTCCTCCTCCTTGACCTTGGTCTCGATGAAGTCCTCGACGTCCGGGTGGTCGACGTCCAGGATGACCATCTTGGCGGCGCGGCGGGTGGCACCGCCCGACTTGATCGTTCCCGCGGAGGCGTCGGCGCCGCGCATGAAGGAGACGGGGCCGGAGGCGTTGCCGCCGGAGGAGAGCAGTTCCTTGGAGGAGCGGATGCGGGAGAGGTTCAGACCGGCTCCGGAGCCGCCCTTGAAGATCATGCCCTCTTCCTTGTACCAGTCGAGGATCGACTCCATGGAGTCGTCGACGGACAGGATGAAGCAGGCGGAGACCTGCTGGGGCTGCGGAGTGCCGACGTTGAACCAGACGGGGCTGTTGAAGCTGAAGATCTGGTGCAGGAGGGCGTACGCCAGTTCGTGCTCGAAGATCTCCGCGTCGGCGGGCGAGGTGAAGTACTTGTAGTCCTCACCGGCCTTCCGGTACGTCTTCACGATGCGGTCGATCAGCTGCTTGAGGCTGGTCTCGCGCTGCGGGGTGCCGACGGCACCGCGGAAGTACTTGCTGGTGACGATGTTGACCGCGTTCACCGACCAGAACTCGGGGAACTCGACGCCACGCTGCTCGAAATTGACCGAGCCGTCGCGCCAGTTGGTCATGACGACGTCACGGCGCGCCCACTCGACCTCGTCGTACGGGTGCACTCCGGGGGTCGTGTGGATGCGCTCGATACGCAGTCCCTTGGCCTTGGTGCCCTTCGCCCGGGAACCTCGTGCCGGACCGCTCGCCGTCTCTGTCATGCCGCCTCCCTGTATCGGGCGAAAACGCCCTGAAGTGCCCTTTTCTTCCCATGGCACGGTGTTGTGTCTGCTTGTCACGCGCGTCGTGCGGGAGCGCGCGTGACGGGTCTGTGTGCGCCGCCGACGGGGCCGGTCCGGGCCGGCCGCCCGTCAGTCGGCGGCGGTGGCGGGCACGGGGACGTCGGCCGTCCCTCCGGACCCGCGTTCGGTTCCCCGGCGCTCCGCGGCGGCGTTCTCGCGCTCGCCGCCGTCCACAGCCGGGTACTCCCCCTGGTGTTCCCTGAGTTCCGCGATGGCGGCCTCGAAGTCCTCCAGCGAGTCGAACGCCCGGTACACGGACGCGAACCGCAGGTAGGCGACGAGGTCGAGTTCCTGGAGGGGGCCCAGTATGGCCAGCCCCACGTCGTGGGTGGTCAGCTCGGCGCTCCCGGTGGCCCGCACCGCCTCTTCGACCCGCTGGCCGAGCTGGGCGAGTGCGTCCTCGGTGACGGGCCGCCCCTGGCACGCCTTGCGCACACCATTGATGATCTTGGTGCGGCTGAACGGTTCGGTGACTCCGGACCGCTTGACCACCATCAGCGAGCACGTCTCCACGGTCGTGAAACGACGGGAGCAGTCGGGACACTGGCGGCGCCTGCGGATGGACGTGCCGTCGTCGGTCGTACGGCTGTCGACGACGCGGCTGTCAGGGTGCCTGCAGAAGGGGCAGTGCATGGCTCCAACCCTCCTTTTCAGCACGACTCATTGACCTCGTGGGCCCCACGGGCCCCTCGAAGCAGCCCCAAGCATAGGCGATCGCCGGGACCGCGAAAGCCCGGGGGACCACAACTTCTGGGCTGCTATCGTCATCCAACCACTACATCTAGCGATTGGCTCGTACATTCGCCGACGACACGCCCACGTCAGGCGGATTGGCATACACCGTGCGGCCACACCCGATCGGGCCATGCGCGGATTCGGCGGACGCCACATGAGGACGGGGCCGATACCCCGCCCGGGGGGGCGTCGGGTGGCAGACTGGGCGCCGGACACGGCGGCCCACAAGGCCATCTCCCCGGCGGTGCAGAGTACAGCAATGAGCGCCTGCACCCACTGGCGACGGTGTCGGCCAATACACCCGGACACGTAATCGCGTCAGGTAATTCGCGGATTTTCACTCGAACGTGTGTTTGGCGCAACCTTTCGAAAGCAACTACCGTTGTGCTGCACGGGAGACCATCGAGAGGGGCCGACGTGACCACCACCGCAGACAGTGCCGCCATCACTGCCCAGGACCGCTCCCAGGGCCGACTCGAGCCGGTGCACGCCATGAACGAAGCCACGAACCCCGCAGGGCCCAAGAGGTCCCTGCCCGGCCGACCTCCAGGCATCCGGGCGGACAGCTCGGGGCTGACCGACCGGCAGCGCCGGGTGATCGAGGTCATCCGGGACTCAGTGCAACGGCGCGGCTACCCACCGTCGATGCGGGAGATCGGCCAGGCCGTGGGCCTTTCCAGCACGTCCTCCGTGGCACACCAGCTGATGGCACTGGAGCGCAAGGGCTTCCTGCGGCGCGACCCGCACCGGCCCCGTGCGTACGAGGTGCGCGGCTCGGACCAGTCGTCCTCCGCGCAGCCCACCGACACCGCGGGCAAGCCCGCCGCGTCGTACGTCCCGCTCGTCGGCCGCATCGCAGCCGGTGGCCCCATCCTCGCCGAGGAGTCGGTGGAGGATGTCTTCCCGCTCCCCCGGCAGCTCGTCGGCGACGGTGAGCTCTTCGTCCTGAAGGTCGTCGGCGACTCCATGATCGAGGCCGCCATCTGCGACGGCGACTGGGTCACGGTCCGCCGCCAGCCCGTCGCCGAGAACGGCGACATCGTCGCCGCGATGCTCGACGGCGAGGCCACGGTCAAGCGCTTCAAGCGCGAGGACGGCCACGTCTGGCTGCTGCCGCACAACTCCGCCTACCAGCCGATCCCCGGCGACGAGGCGACGATCCTCGGCAAGGTGGTGGCGGTGCTGCGACGGGTGTGACCCCGCCGCGGCGGGCGGGCCGTGCGACACCCGCCCCTGATCCGGGCCCCGGGACCCCTGCGCCGGTTCCGGGGCCCCATGCTGTCCGGGGGGCCTCACCGTGTGACGGTCGGCTGCCCGAAAGAGCCCGGGAGCCGGTCAGGCTTCGTCGGCCTCGGCGGCCGCATCGATCGCGGCCAGCGACTTCCGCACCTGGTTGCGGTCCGTCGTGTACCAGAAGTCGGGCAGCGACGCCTTCAGATAGCTGCCGTACCGGGCCGTGGCAAGCCGCTGGTCCAGTACGGCGACCACACCCCGGTCCCTCGACGCCCGTACCAGGCGACCCGCGCCCTGTGCCATCAGGAGCGCCGCGTGCGTCGCGGCGACGGCCATGAAGCCGTTGCCCCCGGCGTCCTCCACCGCCTTCTGCCGAGCGCTCATCAGCGGGTCGTCGGGGCGCGGGAAGGGGATCTTGTCCATGACGACCAGCTGGCAGCTGGGGCCGGGCACGTCGACGCCCTGCCAGAGCGACAGCGTGCCGAAGAGGCAGGTTCTCGGGTCGGCCGCGAAGTTCTTGATCAGCTCCCCCAGCGTCTCCTCGCCCTGGAGAAGGATCGGGAACTCGGGGATGCGGGTGCGCAGTTCCTCGGCGGCGAGCTGGGCGGCCCGCATCGACGAGAAGAGGCCCAGCGTGCGACCCCCGGCCGCCTGGATCAGCTCCGTCAGCTCGTCGAGCATGTCCGCCCGGTCACCGTCACGCGCGGGGCGCGACAGATGCTTCGCCACGTACAGGATGCCCTGCTTGGGATAGTCGAAGGGCGAGCCCACGTCGACGCCCTTCCACTGCGGGACGTCCTCGCCCTCCGTGCCCTCGGGGGCGAGGCCGAGGGACGCGCCGACGCCGTTGAAGTCGCCGCCCAGTTTCAGCGTGGCCGACGTCAGGATCACCGAGCGGTCCGCGAAGAGCTTCTCCCTGAGGAGCCCCGACACGGACATCGGGGCGACACGCAGGGACGCGCCGAAGCGGTCGTGCCGCTCGTACCAGACGACGTCCCATTCGGAGCCGTTGGTGATGCGCTCCGCCACGTCGTGCACGCTCTCCACGGACGCCAGCGCCTGCTTGCGCACCGCGTCCTCGTCCTGGACCGACTTGTCGCGGGTGGCGCCGAGAGCGGAGATCACCGTGCGGGCGGCGTCACGCAACGCCATGAGGGCGTATCCGAGGTCCTCCGGGATCTCCTCGAGGCGGCCGGGAAGGGCCAGCTCCATCAGACGCTCGAAGCCCTCGGCGGCCGTCTGGAGCTGGTCTGCGGCCTTCTCGTTGACGAGCTTCGCCGCGCGGCGCACCGCACGGTTGACCTGGCCGGGAGTGAGCTCGCCGGTGGCCACGCCGGTGACCCGGGAGACCAGCTCGTGGGCCTCGTCGACGATCAGCACCTCGTGCTGCGGGAGGACCGGCGCACCCTCGATGGCGTCGATCGCCAGCAGCGCGTGGTTGGTGACGACGACCTCGGCGAGCTTGGCGCGCTCGCGGGCCGTCTCGGCGAAGCACTCGGCGCCGTACGCACACTTCGAGGCGCCCAGGCACTCCCGCGACGACACCGAGATCTGGGCCCAGGCACGGTCGGAGACGCCGGGTGTGAGGTCGTCCCGGTCACCGGTCTCCGTCTCCTGGGACCAGTCACGCAGCCGCAGCAGGTCCTGACCCAGCTTGCTGGTGGGCGCGGCGGCCTCGAACTGGTCGAAGAGACCGTCCTCCTCGTCCTGCGGCACGCCCTCGTGCAGGCGGTGCAGGCACAGGTAGTTCGAGCGGCCCTTGAGCATCGCGAACTCCGGCCGGCGGCGCAGCAGCGGGTGCAGTGCCTCGACCGTGCGCGGCAGGTCCCGCTCGACGAGCTGGCGCTGCAGCGCCAGGGTGGCCGTCGCCACGACGACGGGCTGGCCGTGTGCGAGCGCGGGGACCAGATAGCCCAGCGACTTTCCGGTGCCGGTGCCGGCCTGGATGAGCAGATGGGAGCCGTCGTCGATGGCCTCCGCGACGGCTTGGGCCATGGTCACCTGGCCGGGGCGCTCCGTGCCGCCGACGGCTGCGACGGCTGCATGCAGGAGTTCGGGGAGTGAGGGCTTCGTCATAGCGCGACCACCCTACGGCTCGTCAGTGACAACGGGGGGATGGAAGCGGTGGCACCTGGCGTGCTCATGGGTGGTGCGGGAGCGGGCACGGTTCCCCGGTTGCCGGCGGGAACCCACACAAGGCCAGCTTCGTTACGCAGAGTGATGGATCTAGAGCAGATGGCGCAGGCTCCGGTCCCGGACCATGAGGGCGGCCCGTTTGCCGGGCAGGTCGACCTCGGCGGCGTACCGGAAGCCGGCGCTGAGGAAGGCTGCGATGGAGGGCGTGTTGCGAAGGTCGGGTTCGGCGACGACGCGTGCGCAGGAAGGACGCCGGTCGAGGACAAGATCGGCGACGGCACGCAGCAGCGTGGCACCGAGGCCGCGACCGCGGTGGGCGACACCGCCGATGAGGAGGTGGATCCCGGTGTCATGAGGACGGGCGGGGTAGTGGCGGGCCAGCAGGTCGAGGTCTGCTCGGTAGATCTCCCAGTAGCTCATGGGGGTGCCGTCCAGCAGGCCGAGGCAGGGGACGCTGCGTCCGTCGCCGGCGAGTTGGGCGCGCAGGTGCCGCTCGGTCGCCGACCCGTCTCCGGCCAGGTTCCAGAACGCCGCGACGGCGGGGTCGTTCATCCAGCGGGTGACGAGCGGGAGATCACGGCCGGGGTGCACGGGGACGAGGCGGAAGTCACCGGCGGGGGTGGTGGTGGCGCCCCAGCAGGCGACGTGGTCGAGGAGGCCGGCGTCCCGTCGGGTGGCTGCCGTCTCGGCCGGAGCGGCGTCGTCCACCCTGGTCCGGCCCGCCCCGTCGTCCGGGCGGAGAGCCATGAACTGGTCGGGCAGCCGTAGGTCGAGGGTGTCCTCGACGTCCGGGCCACCACCGCGGCCGCGGCCGGCCCCGTGATGGTGGCCGGGCCGGGGACCGGTTCCGGAACCCCAGTCGGTGTCGGCGCCTTCGGGGGCGGAGACGATGCCGGCGTCGGTGCTCGCATCGGTGGGAGGCACGGCGACGCTCCTCTCGGAAGAGTTCTTCAGGTACGAAGGGGGTTGGTGATGCTGACGTAGACGGACTGGGTGTCGACCGGGCCGACGAGTTCGTCGAGGCCGTGCAGTCTGGTGAGGAGGTTTGCCTTGCAGCGCAGGACGGGAGAGTCGAGCAGGCGGGCCGGCAGCGGCGTGCGCAGTCGGTCGGGCCCGAGGGCGGCGTCGGCGAGGAAGCCCCGGAACGCGGCGAGCAGCAGTCGCTCGTCGGCGAGACGCTGGGAACCGAACGCGCCGATGAGACCGAGCACGTTGTTGATGCCGAGGTAGTAGGCGAAGCGCTCGTCGGTGACCTCGTCGGAGACGAACGTGTCGCTGTGCTCGCCGATGCCGGGCAGCAGGGCGTCGAGTTCGGCGCGGCGGGACTCACGGAAGTAGTACCCCTGGTTGTCGCGGTAGCGGCCGCCCGCGGGCCAGCCCTCGCGGTCCAGCAGGAGCACGGTGTTCTGCTGGTGTGCCTCCAGGGCGACACCGGCCTCGCCGTCCAGCCAGAGCACCGGACGCACCACCCGTTCGAGGTAGCGCAGGAACCATTCGGTGGCGACGGCGCCGCGCGAGTGCCCCGTGTGCCGGGCGAGACGGGTGATGATCTCGGCGAGCCGGGAGCGCAGGGCGGGGCACCGTTCTCCGGCCGCCGGCGCGCAGGGGCGGAGCGCGACGAGCCCGGCGACGCAGGAGGCGTCGTCGGACGGGGCGAACGGGTTGTGGCGGATCATGACGTCCAGCCCGGGGACGGGCCCGCCGTCCCGGTCGTCGACGGCGACCCAGGCGGGGTCGCGCACGATGTCGAAGCAGGGGTGCGCGGACTGCCACTGCCTGCCGAGGCCGCTGCGCAGCAGACGGTGCACCTCGACGCCCCTGTGGAGTTCCTTGCGGAGGTTCTCACGGCGGGAGTTGGTGATGCGCAGGCCCAGCGACAGCTTCAGCATCGCGGGGGTACCCGGGCGGCGGACGGTGCGGACGGAGGACGTGGGACACCAGCGCTCGCCGTGCGGGCCGAGGTCGCGCAGCAGTCCGGCGTCCAGCAGGGCCGCGACCTCGGGGCGGTGCCGGACCTCGCGCGCCTGCCAGGGGTGCAGGGGCAGTGCGGCGAAGCCCTGGGGCAACGGCAGCCCGGGGCCGGCGAGCCGTGCGGTCAGCCGGACGGCCGGCACGGACCGGCCCCCTTCCGTCCACGCCGAGTCGGCGGCGAGGACCGAGGGCGCGACCGCCAGCCAGTGCAGCGGGAAGGAACCGCGTGTTTCGGGCGAGTAGAGCCGGGTCTCGGAGTCGGAGAGGCCCTCACGGCTCTTCGCCGTGGGGTGCATGGGGTGCCCGAGCAGCAGCGACTGCTCGGCGGTGAGGAAGAGGTCCGTTCCCTCGTCCGTGGGGTGCGCGCGGCGTTGCGCGATGAAGGTCGCGGTGCGCAGCACGGAGTCGGCGACGCGGCCCACCAGGTCGGCGCCGCGGCCCGGGGCGAGGTCTGCCGCCGAGCCCTGGGCAGAGCCCCGCGCGGAGATCCGCGCGCAGTCCGTCGCGGATTCCTGCGGGGGGCGAGCTCCCGTCGCCTCCCGCGCCAGCAGGGCCGCCACGGTCACGGCGTCCACCGGCGGGGCCGCCCCAGGGGCACCGGACAGGTACGGCGGGCCGAAGCGGTGCCAGCCGGCCGGGGACCAGTAGCGGACCGGCGCGAGGAGCGCCGTACCGCTGGCGGGGAGCGGGATGCACAGCATGCCGTCGGCGGGAGCGGGGAGGTCGTTCTCACGGACCCAGCAGCGCAACACGTTCTCGGCGGTGGCGGCCTCGGCCGCCGCGTACGGATCCGGGTGGTCCAGCGGGTCGGCGCCGGTGCCGTGCGGAGCCTCCCTTTGCGGTGGTGCCGCCTTCTGCCGCGGGAGCGCGCCGGTCTCCCGCTGCAGGGCGTGGGAGCCACGGTCGGGGGTGGGGGTGTCGTTCAAGGGCGTTCCTGGGGAGGTCGTTCCGGCTCGCGCGCCTGTTCCGCGGTGCGGCGGGGCACCCGGGCGGGGCTCGGTGGAATCGTGCTCAGGGGGCGGTCGGAGGACGTGGCGTGCGCGGCCTCAGGGGCGGACGGGCCCCCGGGCCACCTCGGCCACCGCGTCGGCGAGCCGGTCCAGCACGGCGTTCGTCTGCTCGTCACTGATCGTCAGCGGCGGCAGCAGGCGGACCACGCTCGCGTCCCGTCCGCCGAGTTCCACGATCAGGCCGCGCCGCAGGCACTCCCGCTGGACGGCGGCGGCCAGTGCGGGCGCGGCGGGGCGGGGCCCGGTGCCCCGGGGGACGGCGGTCGAGGAGGCCGGGGGCGTCTGTCCGGGCACGGCCTCGGGGTCCACCAGCTCGACGCCGAGCATCAGCCCCCGGCCGCGTACGTCCCCGATGCACGGGAACTCGGCGGCCAGCGAACGCAGATGGTCCAGTATGCGGGCGCCGAGCGTGGCGGCGCGCTCGGCTAGTCGGTTCTCCCGTACGTAGGCGAGGGTCGCGGTGCCGGCGGCCATGGCGAGCTGGTTGCCGCGGAACGTACCGGCGTGGGCGCCGGGGCGCCAGACGTCGAGCTCGTCGCGGTACACCACCACGGCGAGCGGCATGCTTCCGCCGATCGCCTTGGAGAGGACCATCGCATCGGGCACCACACCGCTGTGCTCGACCGCCCAGAAGCGTCCGGTGCGGCCCACCCCGGTCTGCACCTCGTCCACGACCAACGGGATCGACCGGGCCTCGGTGATGCGCCGCATACGGCGCATCCACGCGTCCGGCGCGGGGTGGACCCCGCCCTCGCCCTGGACGGGTTCGAGGATCATCCCGGCGGGCTGCGGGACACCGGACCTGTCGTCGTCGAGGAGGGATTCCGTCCAGCGTGCGGAGAGTTCGGCGCCGCGGTCGCCGCCGATGCCGAACGGGCAGCGGTAGTCCTGCGGATACGGCAGGCGTGTCACGCGTACGTCGGTCGCGCCCCCGGACACCTCGAGGGCGCCCGCGGTCATCCCGTGGTACGCGCCGGTGAAGGCGAGGATCCCCGTCCGGCCGGTCGCCGCCCGTACCAGCTTGAGCGCCGCCTCGACGGCGTCCGTGCCGGCCGGGCCGCAGAACTGCACGCGGGCGCGCTCGGCGAGGCCGGACGGGAGCGTGCGGAACAGCTCGGTGGTGAAGGCGTCCTTGACGGGCGTGGCCAGGTCCAGGACGTGCAGGGGCGCACCGGAGTCAAGGACCTTCCGGATCGCTTCCAGGACGACCGGGTGGTTGTGGCCGAGGGTCAGCGTGCCCGCGCCGGAGAGGCAGTCGAGGTAGCGGCGCCCGTCCGCGCCCTCGACGGTGAGCCCGCGCGCCCGCACGGGCACGATCGGCAGGGCGCGCGCATAGGTGCGCGCGGCGGACTCGCGCGCCGACTGCCGCCGCAGAATGCCCTCGTGTGCGGCATCCGCTTTCACGGTTCCGGGCGCACCCTCACGCGCCGAGCGCTCCCCCTCCGCTTCCCCGCGCCCTTTCGGCCCGCCGTCCACCGGCACCACCGCAGTCTCCGTCACGGCCACGACGTCAGTTCCTCCCGCTGTTCCGAGGCGATGTGCGAGTGCCTGAGCACCGACGGCAGGTCGCCCGTACGTACCAACGACGCGGGAGGCCCGGGGAAACGGGTGAACGGGAGATCCCCGTCGCGTGATCGCGGACGTGGACGGTGACGCCCCCGCCCGGGGAGAAATGCGTCGGTGATCAGTGCCGTGACGGAACCGTTGCCGTTCCGTCGGAACTCCCCCACAGCGACCGCATAGTGTGTGGTGCCGTTCGGTGGAAGCGGTGATCACGTACGAAAGGGCCGTGCTCCACGGCCGTGCGCCGCTGCCTTCACGCAGGTTCGTTCCAGGGGGAGTTCACACCATGCGACCCATACGCCCGCTCTTCGCCACCGCCCGAGGAAGAGGCGCGCGTCACGCGATCTCCCCCGTGCCGGCGGCTCTCGGCCTCGCCGCGGCGCTGGCGCTGACCGCGACCGCGTGCGGCCCGGGCGGGGACACCAAGGCGAGCGACCAGGCGAGCGCGTCCGCGTCCTCGGCCGGCGACGACAAGATCAAGATCCCGGACGACATCAGGCAGAAGCTCAAGAAGCACGGGATCGACATCGACAAGTGGAAGAACGGCGCCTGGAAGAACTGGAACAAGGACGACTGGCTGCGTGAGGCCGACGACTTCATCAATCCCATCATCAAGGGACTGTGGGACCCGGGCCGGATGCGCGACGCCAACGACCCCGACAAGGGCGTGAACGACAACGACCTCTCGGGCGACCAGGGCGTCACGGACCCCACTCCGGCGCCGGTGAAGGCGCAGGCGGTGCCGGCCGCGTACCACGACAGCGCGCCCACGGCCGGCAAGGTCTTCTTCGACGCTCCCGGGGGCACCATGGTCTGCTCGGCGACCGTGGTCGAGGACCCGGCCCATCCTGGCAAGTCCAACCTCGTGTGGACCGCGGGCCACTGCGTGCACGCGGGCAAGGAGGGCGGCTGGTACCGCAACATCGCGTTCGTGCCGGCGTACAACAACGCGGGGAAGACGGCGGCCGAGCTGCAGAACGCGACGAAGCAGCAGCTCGCGCCGTACGGCGTCTGGTGGGGTGACTGGGCGCAGACCTCGGACCAGTGGATCGAGCAGGGCGGGGAGACGGGCGGCCAGGGCGCGTCGTACGACTTCGCCGTCATCCATGTGGCCCCGGAGAAGGGCAACGGCGGCAAGTCCCTGGAGGAGACGGTCGGTTCGGCCCTTCCCGTCAACTTCAACGCGCCTGCCGTGCCGAAGGTCGACAGCATGAAGGCGATCGGCTACCCGGCCGCGGCGCCGTACGACGGGCAGCAGCTGTACCAGTGCCAGGACAAGCCGGGTCGGCTCTCGCTCGCGAAGGCGGATCCGACGATGTACCGCATCGGCTGCACCATGACGGGCGGCTCCTCCGGCGGCGGCTGGGTGGAGACGGGCTCGGACGGCCGGCCCGCGCTGGTCTCCAACACCTCTATCGGCCCCGTGACATCGGGCTGGCTGGCCGGTCCGCGGCTGGGGGCGGTGGCCAAGAGCGTCTACCAGGCGGTCAGCAAGAAGTTCGCGAACCAGTGACGCGCCCCGCCTGACGGACGGGACGGCCGGCGGCGCGGCGGCTCACGGGAACCTTCACCGCCTCGCCACCGTTCGCCCCCGCTCGTACGGGCATGGCGGGGTCTCGCGCCCGAGCGGACCACGCGCCCAGCGGCCCCGCCGGCATCTGACAGAACATCACCACGTTTCCACGGGGGTCACACAGCATGCGTTCCCTGTCTACGCCCTTCGCGCACCGGCGCGGGAGGCGGACCGTTCTCGCCGTCACCGTCGCGGCGCTGGCGCTGACCGCCACCGCCTGCAACGGTGATGACACCGGTGCGGGCGACAAGCCCGGCTCGGCCGCCTCTCAGTCGTCGCCGGGCCAGGACAAGCTCCATGTACCCGGCGACATAGCCGACAAGCTCAAGAAGCACGGGATCGACGTCGACCAGTGGGCGAACGGCGGCTGGAAGGACTGGGACAAGGACAAGTGGCTCAGCGCCGCCAAGGACTTCGTCAACCCCGTCATCAAGGGGTTGTGGAAGCCCGAGCGGATGAAGTCCGCGAAGGACCCGGACAAGACGATCTCGGCGAAGGACGCGTCGGCCGACCAGGGTGTGAGTGACCCGGATCCGGCGCCGGTTCAGGCCGCGGCCGAGAAGACTCCGTACCACGACTACGCCGCCCCGGTCGGCAAGGTCTTCTTCGACTCCCCCGAGGGCTCGATGGTCTGCTCCGGCACGGTCGTCAAGGACGTGAACCACCCCGGCAAGTCCAACCTGGTGTGGACCGCGGGCCACTGCGTGCACGCGGGCGGCGGCGGGGGCTGGTACCGCAACATCGCGTTCGTGCCCGCCTACAACGACCGGGGCAGGCCCGCCTCCGAGCTGAACAACGCCTCCGCGTCCGAGATCGCACCGTACGGCCAGTGGTGGGCGGACTGGGCCTCCACGACCAGCGAGTGGATCCAGGGCGGCTCCGAGTCCGGCGGCGCCGGCGCCCCGTACGACTACTCGATCCTGCATGTGAGGCCCGAGTCCGGCACCAAGTCCCTGGAGGAGACGGTCGGCGCCGCCCTGGACGTGGACTTCTCCGCCCCGTCCGCGACGGAGGCCGGCAAGATGGGCGCCTGGGGCTACCCGGCCGCTCCGCCGTACGACGGCCAGAAGATGTTCAAGTGCATCGACCGGCCCGGCCGTCTGTCGCTGTCGCCGAGCCTGCCGACGATGTACCGCATCGGCTGCACGATGACCGGCGGCTCCTCCGGCGGCGGCTGGTTCCGGGTGGTCGACGGCAAGACCGAACTCGTCTCGAACACCTCGATCGGCCCGTCCGACAACACCTGGCTCGCGGGACCGCAGCTCGGCCAGGAGGCCGAGTCGCTGTACCAGAACATGAGCCGCCAGCACGGCGGTCGGTGACCCGTCGGCTTCCGGCGCATCCGGCGCGTCGGGCTTTGCTGGAGCGGTCTCGCGGCCGGCCGCGCCACGTGGCGCGGCCGGCCCTGCCGCGGCGTACGCCGGAAGATGCCGGAAGGGCGCGCTCCCCGCGTCGGGAGCGCGCCCTCGGGATGTGGTGGTGGCCGCGGGTCAGAGCGTGGAGACCGGCAGGTACGGCGCCAGCTCCGCCGCCAGTTCCTCGTGCACCCGCGCCTTGAGCAGCGTGCCCTCCGGGGTGTGCTCCTCGGAGATGACCTCGCCCTCGGAGTGGGCGCGCGCCACCAGCCTGCCGTGCGTGTACGGCACGAGCGCCTCGATCTCGACGGACGGCCTGGGCAGCTCGTTGTCGATGAGCGCCCGCAGTTCCTCGATGCCCTGGCCGGTGCGGGCGGAGACGGCGATGGAGCGCTTCTCGACCCGCAGCAGCCGCTGGAGCGTCAGCGGGTCGGCCGCGTCCGCCTTGTTGATCACGACGATCTCGGGGACACCGGTGGCGCCGACGTCCCTGATCACCTCGCGCACGGCGGCCAGCTGCTCCTCCGGCGCCGGGTGCGAGCCGTCCACGACGTGCAGGATCAGGTCGGCGTCGCCGACCTCCTCCATCGTGGAGCGGAACGCCTCGACGAGGTGGTGCGGCAGGTGCCGGACGAAACCGACCGTGTCTGCCAGCGTGTACAGCCGCCCGCTCGGGGTCTCGGCCCGGCGCACGGTCGGGTCCAGGGTCGCGAACAGCGCGTTCTCGACCAGGACGCCGGCGCCCGTGAGGCGGTTGAGGAGGGAGGACTTGCCCGCGTTGGTGTACCCCGCGATGGCGACCGAGGGCACCTTGTGACGCCTGCGCTCCTGGCGCTTGATCTCGCGGCCGGTCTTCATCTGCGCGATCTCCCGGCGCATGCGCGCCATCTTCTCGCGGATCCGCCGCCGGTCCGTTTCGATCTTGGTCTCACCGGGACCGCGGGTGGCCAGGCCGCCGCTGCCGCCGCCCATCTGCCGGGACAGCGACTGACCCCAGCCCCGCAGCCTCGGCAGCATGTACTGCATCTGCGCGAGCGCGACCTGTGCCTTGCCCTCGCGGGACTTGGCGTGCTGGGCGAAGATGTCCAGGATCAGGGCCGTGCGGTCGATGACCTTGACCTTGACGACGTCCTCGAGGTGGATCAGCTGGCCCGGGCTGAGCTCTCCGTCGCAGATGACGGTGTCGGCGCCCGTTTCGAGGACGATGTCCCGCAGCTCGATGGCCTTGCCGGAGCCGATGTAGGTCGCCGCGTCCGGTTCGTTGCGGCGCTGGATCACCCCGTCGAGGACGAGCGCGCCCGCGGTCTCCGCAAGCGCTCCCAGCTCGGCGAGCGAGTTCTCCGCGTCCCGCGCGGTCCCCGAGGTCCAGACGCCGACGAGCACGACGCGCTCCAGGCGCAGCTGCCGGTACTCGACCTCGGTGACGTCCTCGAGCTCGGTGGAGAGGCCCGCGACACGGCGCAGGGCCGCGCGGTCGGAGCGGTCGAACTGGTCGCCGTCCCGCTCTCCGTCGATCTCGTGGCTCCAGGCGACGTCCTCTTCCATCAGGGCATCGGCCCGAAGACCTTCGGGATAGGCGTGCGCACCGCGCTTGGTGTCCTGGGAAGGGGAAGAAGAGGAGGTCATTGGGTCCTTACGTCGATGGGGATTCCGATGGCGGCGACGGAGCGCGGGCCTTTCACGGCCCCATGACTCGTCACCGGTCACAACGCTGGGGTACCCCGGGAGATTCCCGGTCACCCGCCCTGGGGCCGCGCCGCGGACCTGACGATGGTCGCACGGCACGGCCCGTCTCGTCATCCGACTTGTCGCGCCGCCCCGGCGGCATGGACGGGGCTGCTCTTCCAGTCCGGGTGTCCCGGCATCGGCGGGGTCTTCTCCCCGTGCAGCCAGGCGCGGAGGAACCCGCTCAGATCGCGTCCCGCGACGGCGGACGCCAGGCGTTCGAAGTCCGCCGTGGTCACCGTACGGTCGCGGTACCGGCTCGCCCAGAGCCGTTCCAGGCGCTCGAAGGCGGGACGCCCGATCTGCTGGCGCAGCGCGTACAGCACGAGCGCGGCACCGTCGTAGACGCTCGGCCGGAAGATGCCGATCTTCAGGCCGGGCTTCGGCGCCCTGGGTGCGGCCGGTGGGCCCCCGTCGGCGCGCCACTGGTCCGAGAGGCTGTACGCCGCCTTCATACGCGTCTGAAGGGACCTGCCGGCGGTCTCCTCCGCGTACAGGGCCTCGTACCAGGTGGCGTGTCCCTCGTTCAGCCACAGGTCGGACCACGTACGGGGAGTGACGCTGTCACCGAGCCACTGGTGCGACAGCTCGTGCACCATGACGGACTCGACGTACCACGAGGGGTAGGCGGGCTCGGTGAACAGCGCTTTCTCGAAGAGGGAGAGCGTCTGCGTCTCGAGTTCGAAGCCGGTCTGCGCCGTGGCGATCAGCATCCCGTAGGTCTCGAAGGGATACGGCCCGAGCTTCTTCTCCAGCCAGGCGATCTGGGCGGGGGTCTTCTCCAGCCACGGTTCGAGGACCGCCCGGTCCGGGGCGGGGACGACGTCGCGGAGGGCCAGGCCGTGCGGTCCTGCGCGGTGCAGCACGGTGGTGCGGCCGATGGAGACCTGGGCGAGTTCTGTGGCCATGGGGTGCGCGGTGCGGTAGGTCCAGGTGGTGGTCCGGCCGGCCCGCGCCCTGCCCGCCGGCAGACCGTTCGCCACGGCGGTGAAGCCTTCCGGCGTGGTCACGCGGATGGTGAACATCGCCTTGTCGGACGGGTGGTCGTTGCACGGGAAGACCAGGTGGGCGGCGTCGGCCTGGTTGGCCATCGCGAGCCCGTCGTCGGTCCGCACCCAGCCGCCGTCGCGGCCGTCCGGCGGCGCGGGGTCGCTGGTGTGCCGCACCGTGATCCGCAGGGTGCTTCTCCTGGGGATCGGGGCGGCCGGTGTGACCACCAGGTCCTCCCCCGCGATGGCGAAGTCCGCGGGCGCCCCGTTGACGGCGACGGACTGCACCGTGCCGTGCGCGAAGTCGAGGTTGACACGCTCCAGACGCTCGGTGGTGCGCGCGCGGATCGTGGTGACCGCGGTGAGCGGCTCGCTGTTGCCGCCGGGATAGGTGAAGGACAGGTCGTACGAGCGGACGTCGTACCCGGGGTTGCCGAGCGTCGGGTAGAGCCGGTCGCCGACGCCCAGGGGCACCGCGGGTGCCGGGGCGCTCGCGGCGACGAGGCAGCCGGAGAGGGCGGAGGCGAGCACGGCCGCCCGGGCACGACGGGCACGCGGGACGACGGAGCGGAGGCTGTGCGGCATGGACCACGGCTACCAGCGCGTGCGGGCCGCGCGGTGACGGCGCGCGCCGGTCCCACCCGAACGGGGTCGCCGCCGAGCGGCCGTAAGCGGGTGATTGCCGGGTACTCGGTGCAGGGCGCCGGATCTGCACGGCAGACCCGGCCGTCCGCAGTCCGTCAGCGACAAGGAGGCGCAGTGATGAGCACCGTCAAGGAATCGGTCGAGGTCGAGGTGCCGGTGCGCACCGCGTACAACCAGTGGACGCAGTTCGAGGAGTTCCCGAACTTCATGGAGGGCGTCGAGGAGGTAAGGCAGCTCGACGACCGGCACAACCACTGGACCACCAAGCTGGGCGGAGTACGGCGGGAGTTCGACACCGAGATCGTCGACCAGCTCCCCGATGAGCGGATCACCTGGCGCACCACCAGCGGCGACACCCGGCAGAAGGGCATGGTCCGCTTCCAGCGCGTGGATGACACGCACACCCGTGTCGAGCTCGTGATGGACGTCGAACCGAGCGGGGTGATGGAGAAGACCGCGGACATGCTGGGGATGGTCGACCGGCGCATCAAGGGGGACATGCGGCGCTTCAAGGAGTTCATCGAGCACCGCGGAGGCGAATCCGGGTCCTGGCGCGGCCGTATCACACCCGGTTGACGCGGGCCGTACCGCAGGTGTCCCGGCCCGCCACCACGGGCGGGCCGGGCCCCTCCGGCGTCTCGGGCGGAGTCGGCGTCTTCGGACGGAGTCAGGGGCTTGGGACGGAGTCAGGGGCTTGGGACGGAGTCGGCGTGTCCGGTGTGTCCGGCGGGCCCCCGGCCGTCCCGCGGGAGCCGGCCGGGGTGTTCGGCCGGGTCGGCCCGGGTGTTCAGCCGGGGCCGTTGCCCGCCGCGACGGTCGCCGCCGCCGGTTCGTGGGCGTGCAGGTGGTACACGTTGAACGCCCGCCGGATGACCGGTTGTGCCACGTTGCGCACCCTGACGCCGCCGCTCGTCATGCCGTGTTCCGTGCCGGCGTGGGCGTGCCCGTGGACGGCGAGGTCGGCGCCGGAGGTGTCGATGGCCTCAGCCAGCAGATAGCTGCCGAGGAACGGGTAGATCTCCAGCGGCTCGCCGGCGAGCGTCTCCGGCACCGGTGAGAAGTGGGTCAGGGCGATGCGCACATCGCAGCCGCGGCGCTCCAGTTCGTCCAGCGACGTCCGCAGACCGTCCGCACAGCGCCGGGAGTACCGGACGAACTCCTTCATGAGCGGTTCCCCGAACTCCCCCGCGCTGCGGCCCACGAAGCCGCCTCCGAACCCCTTCGTGCCGGCGACGCCGATGCGCGCGTGGCTGCCGTCCACCACCGTCGCCTGCCCCTCGAGCACCCGGACACCGGCGTCCTGGAGGACCGCGGTGACCTCCTCGGGGCGCTCGGCGTGGTGATCGTGGTTGCCGAGGACCGCGACGACCGGCACACCCAGCTCCTGGACCTCCTTGGCCACCACACGGGCCTCCTCCGGCGTGCCGTGCCGGGTGAGGTCGCCGGCCAGGAGCAGGATGTCGGCGCAGTCCGGCAGCGTCTCGAACGCCGGCCTGAGCAGGCCCTGGTTGTCGGGTCCCATGTGGATGTCCCCGACGGCCGCGACCCGGATCATGTCACCTCCTCCGCGTGGTCCGGGGAGGAGGTCTCCGCGACCACGATGTCGCTGTGGACGGCGAGTCCGGCCAGGTCCTCGTGGACGATGCGCAGCACCTCCTCCCGGCACTGCACGGAGGGAACGGTGCCGGTGAGCATCACCGCCCCGCCGCGCGCCTCGATGCGGACGCCCAGCTGGGCGAGGTCCCCGGCGGCGAGCCGGTCCTGGAGGTGGGCGATGCGGTAGTCGGTGTTCCAGGCGGCCGGAGTTCCGGCCGGTTGCTCTGCGCCGTGCTCGCTCATGGCTCCTCCTGCTGCGGAGGGCTCGGCTGCCGCCGGGGGATGACGTTCAGACGCTCCAGGAGGAACAGGAAGGCGGCGGGCATCGGCGCCTCCCCGGTGGCGCGTCGTACCTGTTCCCAGTCGATCTTCTCGCGCAGGGAACGCGCGATGGGCAGGACCGCGCCGAAGTCGCAGTGGTGTTCCGAGAAGGCCGCGAGCAGGCTCTCCATGAGGTCGGTCGGCGCCAGCACCGGCATGCGCACCGAGTCGACCGGCAGTTCCGCCGCCCGCTCCAGCATGGCCGTGGTGACGGGCCGGTGCGCGAGGGTGAAGATGACGTCGACGTCCTGGCCGAAGCACTTGGCCTTCAGCAGCCAGTCCTCCGGGGGCGTAAGCACCTGCAGGCCCGCTTCCCGCAGCGTGGCCGCGACCGCGTCCACGTCGTCGGGTCTGACGCAGAAGTCCACGTCGTGCTGGAGGTTCTCGCTTCCGCCGTGGGCGTAGACGGCGACACTGCCCGCCAGGGCGAAGGCGTGCCCCTTCCGCTTCAGGAGGGTGCCGACCTGTTTCGCCGCCTCCAGAATCGCCTGGTTCCGGTCCCGCGGCAGATCCTGCTCCTGGCCCTGGTCCCGGAGGGCCCGCGGTGGTGGATGCTCAAGGTGCTCTCCGGCGACACGCAGATCGGGAACGCGCCCGCTCGCGCCCACAGCTGCGTCGTCCGCGTTCGGCGTCATTGCCATACCGTCTACCTGCCGAGGTCGGTCCGTCACGCGGCGCGATGAACGGCGCCCGTACGGGCTGCGAGTACCCGGCGCATCGGCTTCGACACGGCACCGGGATGCCGGGCCGTCGCTCGTCTCGCGGGCCCGTGGAACGGACGGCAGGCCCCGGTGGACGGCCGGACGGGTCCTAGCGGGCGGCCGTCGCGGAGTGCTGCGCCCGGCTCACGTCGTACACGCCGGGCACATTCCGCATCGCCCGCATCAGGGCCGGCAGATGCGCGGCGTCCGGGAGCTGGAGCGTGTAGGTGTGGCGGACGCGCTGCTGGCTGGGCGGTTCGACGGTGGCGGAGACGATCGCGACGCCTTCCAGGGCGATGGCCTCGGTGAGGTCCGCGAGGAGGTGCGGGCGCCCGAAGGACTCGGCCACGAGGGTGACCCGGCACTCGCTGGTGTCGCCCCAGCGCACACCGATCTCCGCGCGCCCGGCGCTCTTCATGCGCGCCGCTCCGGCGCATCCGACGCGGTGGACGGTCACCACGCCCCCGCGCACGGCGAAAGCGGTGACCTCGTCGGGCGGCACGGGCGTGCAGCAGCCCGCAAGACGTACGGAGGCGCCGGGCAGGTCGACGACGGCGTTGGCGGCGCGCTCGCCGGGCGCCTCGACGGTGGGTCTCGCGGGCAGCGCGGGCGGGCGGGCGGCGGGCCCGAGCGTGGCGG
>NZ_JBHUDX010000025.1:0-6577 GCF_042678285.1 Streptomyces caeni | reverse complement strand
ACCCCCGCGCCCGAACCGCGACCACCGCCCGACCGCGAGGGCGCACGCCCACCGCTCCCGCCGCCCCCGAACCGCGGGCGCGCACAGCGCACCACGCCCGGACCGCCGTGCCCCGGCCGTGGCAGTGTCGGACCGTGGTCTCAGGTCACACCGGCGGCCAGGGGATCGCCGGCCACTCCCCGCCGGGCTCCGGATGCTTCCCGGACGCCAGCAGCGCCTCCACCCGGGCGAGCGTGGCGGCGACCTCCGCGGCCGTGATCAGCTCGGCCAGCCGGCCGGCCAGCGCCCCGCCGGCCCCCAGCCCGGCCTTCAAGGCGCCCAGCACCTCGGTCGCCTCGCGGGTCAGGGGCTCCCCTGCCCAGCCCCACAGCAGGGTGCGCAGCTTGTTCTCGGTGCTGAAGGTGACCCCGTGGTCGATTCCGTGCAGCCGTCCCTCACCGTCGGACAGCAGATGGCCGCCCTTGCGGTCGGCGTTGTTGATGACCGCGTCGAGGACGGCGAGCCGGCGCAGCCGCTCGTCGTCGGCGTGCACGAGCAGCGCGGTCCTGCCGCCGCCGACGTCGGCGAGGCCGATCGCCTTCCAGCCCTCCCCCGGCTCGTCGCCGTCCACGAGGGCGAGCAGTTCGGCTTCGGGCCGCCCCTCGATCCACAGCTGGCACATGCCCTGCCCGTACGGCCCGTCGCGCAGCACGGTGGGCGGCACGAGGCCCCAGCCGGTCGCCTCGGACACCGCGTACGCGGCGACCTCGCGCTGGGCCAGCGTGCCGTCCGGGAAGTCCCACAGGGGCCGCTCCCCGGCCACGGGCTTGTAGACGCAGGCCGCCTCCCGGCCGTCGTAGGCGACCGTGCAGTACAGCGCGGCGTTGGACGCCTCACGGATGCGTCCGCGCACGGTCAGTTCGCCCTCGGCGAGCAGTTCGGCCGTGGTCAGGCCCCGCGGCGGTATCCGTTCTGGCGCGGACATACGTGTCCTTCCGGGTCGAGCGGGAGGCTGCACAGCGGGCAAGGCGGCCGGCCGGCGTTGACGACGTCGAGTGCGCGCTTGGCGAAGGCCCTCGCCTGGGCGCCGGTGAGCCGGACCCGGAGCATCGGGGGACCGTTCTCCTCGTCCTGCAGCAGCCGCTCCTCGGCCTCGGCGAGGTCCTCCTCGGAGTCGGCGTCCAGTTCCACGAGGGCCTGGGCCTCGACGATCATGCGCTGTTCCTCGCCGTCCCAGGCCAGGGCCATGGTGCCGACGCGGAACTCTTCCTCGATGGGGGTGTCCAGGGGGGCCGAGTCGGAGATCTCCGTGGGGGCCATCGCGGGGACGGCCGCACTGCCGCCGCTACGGCGTACGACCTCGTCGAGAAGCTCGTCCATGCGCTCGGCGAGCGCCGCGACCTGGGTCTTCTCCAGGGCCACACTCGTCACCCGGGGTCCGGCCGACGCCTGCAGGAAGAAGGTACGGCGCCCGGGCAGCCCGACCGTGCCGGCCACGAAGCGGTCCGGGGGGTCATAGAGGAACACCTGACGGGACACGTCCTGTCTCCATTGGATCGGGATCGGGACCGGCGACCGCGCCGGTCCGCCTGGGTTGCTGACAACTACTGCGCTGGTTCGACCGCTTCACCCTACTGCGGCCGACGATCACGGTGCGCCCGCGCCGCCGCCGACCGTGGCGTCGGAACCGGGGGGTTCCTCACGCGGCACGAGGGACGCGAAATCGCCGGTGTCACCGAGGCGAACCAGAAACGGCCGCAGCCGGGTGTAGCGGATCGCCGTAATGGAACACGGTTCGACGGAGATCCGCTGGAAGAGGTCGAGATGAAGTCCGAGAGCGTCCGCGACGAGGGACTTGATGATGTCGCCGTGGGAGCACATGAGGTACACGGCGTCGGGGCCGTGATCGCGTTCCACGCGCGCGTTCCACTCCCGCACCGCCTCCGCGGCCCGGGTCTGCATGGCCCGCATCGACTCGCCGCCGGGGAACGCGGCCGCCGACGGGTACGCCTGCACCACCTCCATCAGGGGCTCGTCCTTCAACTCCGCGAGCTTGCGGCCGGACCAGTCGCCGTAGTGGCACTCACCGATCCGCTCATCGGCGTGGGCGCGCAGTCCGGGCCGGGCGTCCAGCAGCGGCTGCACGGTCTCCCGGCAGCGCTGCAGGGGGCTGGTGACCACCTCGGCGAGGGGCACCTCGGCCAGGCGCCCCGGCAGGGCCGCGGCCTGGGCCGCGCCGCGCTCGTCGAGGGCGACGCCGGGGGTCCAGCCGGCGAGCAGTCCCGCGGTGTTGGCGGTGGAGCGTCCGTGCCGGACGAGGATCAACGTGGGCATGCCGCCCAGCCTAGAGGGACGCCCCGCGCCCCGGGCAGGGCGAACGGACGCATGAGGGACCCCCTCGGTGCGCCCGTGTCGCGCGGGACCGGAGAATACCTGTCGTGATCAGCGACCGCGCCATCTACCGCGACGGCCGCCGGACCGGGGGCCCGAGGACCCCTCCGACGCCCTGGAGGAGGCGCGCGGCGCGGAGGACGCGTTCTTGTGGATCGGCCTCTACGAGCCGACGGCGAACGAGTCCGACATGGTCACCGAGGAGTTCGGGCTGCATCCGCTGGCCGTCGAGGACGCCCTCAGCGACCACCTGACCCGGGTGAACGAGTCCGTGGAGGGCCTGGACCGGCTGGGGTCCGACATCCTCGCGGCGCATCTGGCGCAGATGAGCGTCCGGCAGAACGACGACACGCGGAAGATCTCGGCGTGGGCGGCGACGGCCGAGGTCCCCACGATGATCGCGGGGATCTACGGCATGAACTTCGACCACATGCCGGAGCTGAGCTGGGCCTGGGCGTACCCGGCGGTGATCTTGGCGATGGGGGCGCTGGAGGTCCTGCTGCACCGGCTGTTCAAGCGGTGGGGCTGGCTCTGGGAGCGCGCGCCGCACCGTCCGGGCGGACGGTGACCGCCGTGACGCGCCGCGCGCGCGTGCCGCCCGCCGGCGGCTATGCGGCGTCCGACGCGGTGGTCGCGTGGCCGCCCAGGGCGTCGCGCCGTTCCGGCGTCCTCAGCGAGACCATGCGGCGCCAGCCGCCGGCACGCTCGTACGCGTACAGCGCGTGGATGCCGGCTGCCAGCAGCGCCGTCTTGGCCCTCGGCCAGCGCAGGATGCGCCCCATGCGGGCCGTCACCGCGAGGCCGACGTCCCGGTGGACGCGGATCTCGGCCAAAGCGCACTCCCGCAGGGTCCGCTGGACGGCGCGGCCGTGTCCGGCGCGCGCGAGGCGCAGCAGTTCCTCGTGGCAGTAGGCGAGGTGGTTGTCCTCGTCGTCCGAGATCATCCTGACCACCCGTCCCACGTCCGGGTGAGCGCCGAAGTTCCTGCGCAGCAGCCGCATCTGTTCGGCGGCGCGCTGTTCGGTGACCCTGCTGTGGGCGAGGTAGGTGACGATGTCGTGCACGGTCAGCGGCCGGTCGCCCCGCAGCTTCTCGTGGGCCAGCCCGATGCCGTGCTTCTCCAGGAGCATCGTGTAATCGGTCTCGGGGGGCACCTCGACGGGGCCCAGACCGCGCTTGCTCATCAGGGCGTTGAAGAGCCGCCCGTGTTTGGCCTCGTCGGCCCCATGCCGGGCGATCTTGGGGGCGAGGTCGCGTTCGGCGGCCGGCACGAGCGCGGCGATGCGTGCGTTCTCCCAGCCGCCCTGTGCCTCGCCGCTGGCGGCGATGGAACAGAAGAGCCGGAACGACTCGTCGTTGTCGAAGATCTCCTGGAACACGCTCTTGGCCGAAAGCATCACTGGCACCTCTCTGCAGGGTCCGCAAAGAACGAGTCAAATGCGGGGGCAGGGAGGCGGCAACAGGAAGGCCCGGCGGCTGCGCCGGACGGAGGACGCGGCGGGCCGGGCCGCCGCGTAACCCGCGGCGCGCCGGCGCGTTGTTCCCGGTGACGGCCGTGGCGGGGAAGACTCCCGAGCCCCCACCACGGCCGTGAAGACTCTCCGTCCGGTCAGGCCAGCCCGGCCCGCTCCAGGGCCTCGGTCCCGGCCCGGAGCGCGGTGATCCGCTCCTCCAGGGTGAAGCCGGCGGGTGCCAGCGTCAGGGTGGTGACGCCGGCCGCCGCGTAGGCCTTCATCCGGTCGGCGATGCGGTCCACGGAGCCCAGCAGGGTGGTCCGGTCGATCAGCTCCTGGGGGACCGCGGCCGCGGCGCCCTGCTTGTCGCCGGACAGGTACTTGTCCTGGATCTCGGCGGCCGCCTGCTCGTAGCCCATCCGCTGGGCGAGCTGGTTGTAGAAGTTCTGCTTGCGGCTGCCCATGCCGCCGACGTACAGGGCGGTGTAGGGGCGGAAGGTGTCGGCGAGCGCGGCGACGTCCTTGTCCTCGCCGAGCGCGAGCGGGAGCGTGGGGCACACATCGAAGCCGTCGAGGGTCTTGCCGGCCTTCTCGCGGCCGGCGCGCAGATGCCGGATCGCGGTCTCCTCCAGGTGCTCGGCCGCGGGGAAGATGAGCAGGGCGCCGTCGGCGATCTCGCCGGTCTGCTCCAGGTTCTTCGGGCCGATCGCGGCGATGTAGAGCGGGATGTGCTCGCGCTGGGGGTGCACGGTCAGCTTGATCGGCTTGCCCGGGCCGCCGGGCAGGGGAAGGGTCCAGTGCTCGCCGTCGTACGTCAGCCGCTCGCGCGTCATCGCCTTCCGCACGATCTCGACGTACTCGCGGGTCCGCGCCAGGGGCTTGTCGAACTTGACGCCGTACCAGCCCTCGGAGACCTGCGGTCCGGAGACGCCGAGGCCGAGGCGGAAGCGGCCGCCGGAGAGCGAGTCGAGGGTGGCGGCGGTCATCGCGGTCATCGCGGGCTGACGGGCCGGGATCTGGAAGATGGCCGAGCCGACGTCGATGCGTTCCGTCTGGGCGGCGACCCAGGCCAGCACGGTCGCCGCGTCGGAGCCGTACGCCTCCGCGGCCCAGCACACCGCGTACCCGAGCCGGTCGGCCTCCTGGGCCACGGCCAGATTGTCCGTGTCCATTCCGGCGCCCCAGTAGCCGAGGTTGATCCCGAGCTGCATGGCCGATTCCCCTTACCGATCAGTAACGTCCCTTGTCCGCTGACCTTAGCGCGGCGGCCCGCCCGGCGGGGAGAGCGGATCCACGAGCGGTGGGCCTGGGAAGACCGGTTGTCCACAGCCTCCCCCCACCACGAGTTCCGGCCAGTAATGTCGGCGTTCATGGAGCAGAGGCATCTCGGCCGTACCGGCCTTCGTGTGTCCCGGATCGGTCTCGGCACCCTGACGTGGGGCCGCGACACGGACGAGCATGACGCCGCGGACCAGTTGAAGGTGTTCTGGGAGGCGGGCGGCACCCTCGTCGACACGGCTGACGTGTACGGGGACGGGGAGGCCGAATATCTGCTCGGGCGGCTCATGGACGGGCTGGTGCCACGCCGTGACCTGGTCATCTCGACGAAGGCGGGGAGCGTGCCCGACCCCGACCGCCGCTTCGACGGATCACGCGGCCACCTGCTCGCCGCGCTGGACGCCTCCCTGGCCCGCCTGGGCACGGACCACGTCGACCTGTGGCACATCCACGCCTTCGACCCGCACACCCCGCTGGAGGAGACGCTGCAGGCCCTCGACCTGGCGGTCGCCAGCGGCCGCGCGCGGTACGCGGGCGTGTCCAACTTCTGCGGCTGGCAGCTCGCCAAGGCGGCGACATGGCAGTTGGCGGCGCCTGGCACACGGACCCGCATCGCCAGTACGCAGATGGAGTACTCGCTGCTGCAGCGCGGCGTGGAGCGCGAGGTGCTGCCTGCGGCCCTGGACCTGGGGGTCGGGCTGCTGCCGTCCTCCCCGCTGGGCCGGGGCGTGCTGACCGGCAAGTACCGGCAGGCGACGCCGGCCGACTCGCGCGGGGCGTCGGAGCAGCTGGCCCCGTTCGTCGCGCCCTACCTGGACGAGACCGCGAGCAGCATCGTCGACGCGGTGCAGACGGCCGCCGACGGGCTCGCCGCGACGCCGCTCCAGGTGGCGCTCGCGTGGGTCCGCGACCGGCCCGGCGTGGTCGCGCCGATCGTCGGCGCGCGCAACGCACAACAGCTCACGGCGGCGTTGTCAGTGGAGGCGCTTAGTCTTCCTGACGAGATCTGCCGGGCGCTGGACGACGTGTCGGCCCCGGTGCACCGCTATCCCGATCACGACTGGAGCACGCTGTGACCACCGACCCGGAGACCACGGAGACGGCCCCGCGGCCGGAGCGGCCGGAGGACGGGACCGGGGCGGGGGGCGGCGGGACCGGGGGCGGCGGCGGGGATGCGCCGGCCTCCTCCGGGGACGCGAACGCCGCCGACTCGAACGCCTCCGGGGACTCGGACGCCTCCGGGGACGCCGGCGAGGCGGCGGGGGCCGGGGACGGCGGTACGACCGTCTCGCCCCAGCTGTCCGAGGCCGAGGCCGAGCTGGCCGCCCAGCGGCTTGAGCGGGAGCGGATCGAGCGGCGCAAGGCGGAGAAGAAGGGGCCGATCGCGGCCGGCGGGAAGCTCAGCGGGAAGGCCGCCGACCTGCTCGCGGCCGTACGGGCCGTGGAGAGCGGACAGAAGCCGGCGGCGAGCGCCT